>JAILJL010000126.1 GCA_024694785.1 Lachnospiraceae bacterium | reverse complement strand
GATATTGGATGAGATGAAGGCTGACGGAAAATACGATCGTGTGGTTCTTTGCTACATAGATGGTGACGATGCAGCAAAGTGTCTTTATGAAAAACTTGGATATAGAATTAACGGCGAAGCAGACGAAGAAGAAATCATTATGGAAAAAATATTGCGTTAAGTTTTAAATCTAATATAAAAATAACTTAAGAAGATGAGCTCACTTTATACTTTATGCATAAAAAGATTTTGATTGCTATTGAATACTACATATTGTATAATTTATGGTATAGGTGAGTACAGATTGTGTTTTGCGTGTGTCTGTACGGTTTAGCAATGAGGGCAATGGTGAAGCTATGGATCAGCCGAATTATTCAACTGAGAACATTAAAGAAGCGGTCAACAAATGGCTGTTTCAGGACGCCATCGACATAGAAAAGGACAGAGAAGAGCTTAGAGCGGAAAATAAGAGGCTGCGTGAAGAGCGCGACAGACTTGAAGAAGAGAAAAGGTGTCTTGAAGCTGGTAAGAGACAACTTAATATTGACAGACAAGAGCTTGCAATGAGGCTTGAACTCGAGAAGAACAGGCAGGCAAGAGAAAAGGAATTATTCGAGATGAAATGGAAGATTCTCGAAGAAGAGCTTGTTAAGCTTTCCAAGGATAAAATGGATCTCGAGATGCTGAAGGATAATTATACTCCTAAGCAGGGCATTATCGTTGAAGGTATCTACGGAAGCATTCTTTTCAAGGGAGTTACTAACGAACTTGAATTAAAGAAGCGTTATAAGGATCTTATGAAGATATATCATCCGGATAACGTTGCCGGTGATGATACTGCAGTGCAGGAGATTAACAGGGAATACGAGACATTAAAGACGGAATTTAGAGCAAGATATTAAAGAATAAAGCGTGGCAACACGCTTTATTTTTGTGCATTTTTATTATATAATATCATAGGTTTATAATGTGCGATTAAAGGCGGTAATTATGAAATACAGAGAGTATACGATTATTACGAATACGGATGCGGAAGATCTCGTGGCTGACATGCTTAATGAGATTCCGGTTAACGGAGTTGAGATTATAGATAACACCCCGATTTCCGCGGAAGATAAGGCTAAGATGTTTATTGATATTGAGCCGACACTTCCCGAAGATGACGGTTCTGCAAGTGTGCGCTTTTACCTTGATATGCAGGACGATGAGGCGGCAATACTTGAGAAAGTTAAGGCGGGACTTGATGATATTCGTGATTTTCTTGATATAGGAACGGGCGAGATTATTAAGGGCGAGACTGACGAAGAGGACTGGATCAATAACTGGAAGAAGTATTTTAAGTCTTTCTACCTTGATGATATATTGATGAAGCCATCGTGGGAAGAGATTCCTGAAGGCGCACAGTACAAGGTTATGGTTGAGATTGACCCGAAGACTTCTTTTGGTACGGGACATCATGAGACCACACAGCTTTGCATAAGAGGGTTGCGTAAGTATATGGTGGAAGGCGACCATGTTCTTGATCTTGGAACAGGTTCGGGAATTCTTTCAATTATCGCATTAAAGCTCGGAGCCGCATATGCTTATGGCACGGACATAGACCCTATATGTTCGGAGGCAATTGATGAAAATATGGATCGAAACCATATTGATAAGGCTACGTATGACTACGTAATCGGAGATTTTATATCCGACAAAGCCATACAGGAGAAGGTGGGCGTTGACAAGTACGATATCTGTCTTGCCAATATCTTGTCTGACGTAATCATTCCGATGGCGCCTTATGCGTATCGTGCAATTAAAAAGGGCGGATATTTTGTGACCAGCGGAATTATAGATTTTAAAGAAGAACCTGTTAAAAGTGCTTTAACGGAAGCAGGTTTTGAGATTATCGATACTTTATATATGGGAGAATGGGTAGGAGTAATCTGCCGTAAATAGTATGTTTCAGTTTTTCGTAAATAGCGGAAAAGTTAATAACGGAAAGGCATATATCGAAGGTGATGATTATCATCATATGAAGGACGTAGTGCGCCTTGATATCGGTAATAAGGTGAGAATCAGCATAGATAATGGTGAGAATTATATAGGCGAAATCGTCGAATACACCGATGAATATGCTTTGATTAACTTATCCGAGAAGGCTCTTGATACCGAGCTTAAGGGAAGCATTACATTATTTCAGGGAATGCCTAAGGCAGACAAGCTTGAATTTATTATAGAGAAAGCAGTTGAGCTTGGTGCTACCGAAGTGGTTCCGGTTATGATGGAATTCTCTGTTGTCAAGCTCGATGAGAAGAAAGCGCAGAATAAGGCAGAACGCTGGCAAAGGATTGCGGAAGCTGCGGCAAAGCAGTCTAAGCGAAGCATTGTGCCGAGCGTACATATGCCGATGAAATATAAAGATGCATTGGAATACGCAATGTCTAATACAATCAACCTTGTACCGTATGAGAATGAGACGGGACCGAAGGGAACTATGCAGATCATGGAGAAGATAAGACCTGAGGATTCGGTAGGAATATTTATCGGACCTGAAGGTGGATTCTCGGAAAAAGAGATTAAAGAGGCAATGAATTCCGGAATGAAGACAGTGTCGCTCGGACGAAGGATACTTAGAACCGAGACCGCGGCATTAACGGCACTTAGCCTCGTTATGATGAGTAAGGAAGAATAGAATGGAAGTATATGTAGATAACAGTGCGACAACTAAAGTAAGTGATTCCGTAATGGAAGTAATTACACGTGCAATGCGTGAAGATTATGGTAATCCGTCGTCACTTCACAATAAGGGAATGGTTGCGGAGAATTACATAAGACATGCAAGAGAGCAGATTGCGAAGACACTTTGCTGTGAGGAAAAAGAGCTCATATTCACGTCATGTGGAACAGAATCCGACAATATGGCGCTTTTTGGCATAGCAGAGGGTTACAGACGCGACGGAATGCACTTAATTACGACCAAAGTGGAGCACGCGGCCATTTTAAGTTCAATGAAGCGTCTTGAAGACATGGGATATGAAGTGACCTATCTTGATGTGGATTCCATGGGAAGAATATCGCTTGATGATTTGAGAGCCGCAATTCGTCCGGATACAATCCTTGTGTCGATAATGTACGTAAATAACGAGGTCGGCGCGGTTATGCCGATTAAGGAAGCCGGTAGAATCATAAAAGAAGTCAATCCGAAGACACTTTTCCATGTGGATGCGATTCAGGCGTATTCTAAGATTGACATTAATCCGAAGAGGGACAACATAGATTTGCTCTCGGTCAGCGGTCATAAGATTCACGGACCTAAGGGCGTGGCGTTTCTTTATGTAAAAGACAAGATTAAGATTAAGCCGATTATCTTCGGAGGCGGCCATCAGAACGGACTTCGTTCGGGCACGGAGAATGTACCGGGAGTCGCGGGCTTAGGGCAGGCTTGTGAAGATGCATACCGCGACATTGAGAAGACGCGTGAGTATCTGTACGGATTAAGGGATTATTTAATAGAAGGGCTTGAGAAGATAGAGGGCGTTATTATTAACGGCGACAAATCCCATAATAATGCGCCTCATATCATAAGTGTATCGGTGCCGAATGTCCGCGCGGAAGTGCTTTTACACGCGTTGGAAGAAAAGGGGATCTACGTCTCGGCAGGTTCTGCCTGCTCATCGAATAAGCCCCAGGTATCGGCGACGCTTAAGGCGATGGGACTTCCGAAGGACAGTCTTGAATCAACGGTAAGAATAAGCTTAACGGATACGAATACAAAGGAAGAAATGGATTATGTTCTGTCGGCATTTAATGAACTTGTGCCGACCTTAAGACGATTCATCAGGAGGTAATAATGGTTTCGGCATTTTTGATCAAATATGGTGAGATAGCAATAAAAGGCAAAAACAGGCACCTTTTCGAGGATGCTCTTGTGAGTCACCTTATACATGCATTAAAACCGGTTAAGGGTGAATTCTTCGTTTCAAAGGAGCAGGGAAGAATCTACGTCGATGTAACAAGCGATACATATGATTACGATCACGCGGTTAAGGCAATGACTAGAATCTTCGGTATTGTCGGGGTGTGTCCTATGTATCAGATTGATGATAGGGGATACGAGGACCTCGTACAGAACGTATTTAAGTATATTCGTGAGACCTATGGCGAAGAAAAGCTCACTTTTAAGGTTGTTGCACGCCGTGCAAGAAAAGATTTCGAGAAGAATTCGACGGAGATTAATGAGGATCTCGGCGGAAGAATTCTTGATGAATTCCCGAACTTAAGTGTAGACGTGCATAACCCGGACTTTTACTTAAGTATCGAGATAAGAGAGAGAATCAATATATATTCAAAGACAATTCCGGGACCGGGCGGTATGCCTGTAGGTACCAACGGTAAGGCAATGCTTCTTTTATCAGGCGGCATAGATTCACCGGTTGCAGGATACATGATCGCAAAGCGCGGAGTTGCTTTGGAAGCGACATATTTCCATGCACCGCCATATACGTCGGAGCGTGCAAAGCAGAAGGTAATAGACCTTGCGGCTATAGTCGCAAGGTATTCGGGACCTATTAAATTACACGTGGTTAACTTTACGGATATTCAGTTATATATCTATGAAAAGTGCCCGCACGAAGAGCTTACGATAATCATGAGACGCTATATGATGAAGATTGCGGAGCATTTCGCAAAGGAGGATCATTGTCAGGCTTTAATTACGGGTGAGTCCATAGGACAGGTTGCGTCTCAGACAATGCAGTCACTTGCCTGCACGAATGAAGTATGTACCATGCCCGTATTCAGACCATGTATCGGTATGGATAAGCAGGAAATCGTAAGTATATCGGAGAAGATCGACACATATGAGACATCGATATTGCCGTATGAAGACTGCTGCACCATATTCGTGGCAAAGCATCCTGTAACCAAGCCTAATATCAATGTTATTAAAGCATCGGAAATGAATCTGTCCGAGAAGATCGATGAACTTATGGATGAGGCAATTAAGACAACGGAAGTTATAGAAGTATTTGCGAAGTAGAGCTTTTGATGTGAAAGCGTGGCAAATCAGTCCTTGATAAGATAGGAGTCAATTGATTCCAGGATACTGTCAAGCTTCTCATCCGAATGAATACGCATGGTTAGCGGCTCGTCGGTATTAAGGCAGAGATAAGCCATAATGGACTTGGCGTCTATTACGTACTTGCCTGAGATTATATCAAAATCGCAGTCATAAAGCGACAAAGTGTAGACAAAGCTTTTGATGTCTTCAATACTGTTAAGCTTAATTCTGACCAGTTGCATATTGTGCCTCCTCAAAGAATCTTATATATATAATAGCCTAATTTGGGGATTTGTCAAATTAATAAGCAGTGAGGAAAAGTAATGATGAAAGCTGCATTACATAACTTAGGTTGTAAGGTTAATGCATACGAAACCGAGGTTATGGAACAACTTCTAATAGAAAACGGTTATGAAATCGTGGACTTTGGCGATATTGCCGATGTCTACGTTATCAATACGTGTTCCGTTACGAATATTGCGGACAGGAAATCCCGCCAGATGATACATCAGGCGGCCAGACGTAATCCGGATGCAATAATCGTAGCGGCGGGTTGTTATGTCCAGACTTCGAAGGACGAAGCTATGGCGGATCCCGATATAGATATAATTATCGGTAATAATGAGAAGAACAGAATCGTTGAATTGCTTAATGCATGCATAGCAAAAAAGCGCGAAACCGATACTGCGGAGATTGCGGGAATTCACGATCTCACCCATGAGATAACTTATGAAGACATGCTTCTTAAGAAATCAATGGAGCATACCAGAGCTTTTATCAAGGTTCAGGACGGATGCAATCAGTTCTGTACGTATTGCATAATTCCATATGCCAGAGGGCGTGTCAGAAGCAGATCCATGGAAGAAGTGCTTAACGAGGTTAAGCTTCTTGTGAGAAGCGGAGTCAAGGAAGTTGTGCTTACGGGAATTCATGTATCATCATACGGCATAGATACAGGATCATCCTTGATTGAACTTATAGAGGCAATTAATGAAGTGCCGGGACTTATGAGGATAAGATTAAGTTCTTTGGAGCCAAGAATAATCACCGATGAATTCGTAGACAGATTGAGTAAGGTGGATAAGATATGTCCGCATTTCCACCTGTCTCTTCAGTCGGGTGCCGACAGTGTGTTACTCAGGATGAATCGTAAGTATGATACTGTCGAATATGAGAAGTGCTGCAATAGATTGCGTGATAAGTTCGAGCATCCTGCAATTACAACCGATATTATATGCGGGTTCCCACAGGAGACCGATGAGGAATTTGCGGAGACTTGTGAATTTGTCAGAAGGATTAGGTTCTTTGAGACTCATTTATTCAAGTATTCTAAGCGCAAAGGCACGGTTGCTGCAGGGATGAGCGGACAGATAACAGAAGCGGTCAAGGCTGACAGAAGCCATATCTTAAGTGATATACAAAAGGAATATAAAAGGGAATTCATGTCTTACTATATAGGACGTGAAGTCGAGATACTTGTGGAGAACAAGGAGAATATAGACGGCGCGACTTATTATGTGGGATTAAATAAGGAATATGTAAGAATTCTTATTCATGAGGAAGATTATCACGGCAGGATCAATGAATTTGTACGTGTGACACCGAGAGGATTCTTAAACGAGGATTCATTAATCGTGTGATGGTTCTTTGGTGCATATTCTGAATGAGAAACGGGGAGTGTTATGACATTTGCGAGTATTAGATTCCTATATTGTTTTGCGGGATTTTTGATTATATATTTTCTTGTGCCGGCAAAGTTTAGGCGATATGTGTTACTTATGGGAAGTATCGCTTTTCTTGCGGCAAATGGTATTAAAGGCGCTATGATAGCGGCGGTATTTGTACCGGTAAACTATTTTCTGGCGCGTAAGGCTTATAACGAATATGATCCGATTATATCTGCGAAAAGGTCTGCAGCCCTTAACCTGATTGTGCTTTGTATATTTAAAGTAACGGGTTTTCTTCCTGTGGGTGCGAGCTTCTATATATTTACTTATGTGGCATACCTTATCGATGTGGGAAGATATGAGATTAAGTATGAGAATAATTTCATAGATTATGCGAATTATGCGCTTTTCTTCCCACGATTGTTAATGGGCCCGATTGCAAGGTATAAGGATTCGAGAGAAGATATCAAAGCACCGAAGATACTGCCGGAGAATATCCAATATGGTTTGGAGTCATTTATTCTTGGATTTGCGATGAAGGTAATTCTTGCAGATAGATTAATTCATCTTCAACGCGAAGTGGAAAGAATCGGTATTGATTGCGTGTCGACTTCGTGCGCGTGGCTCGTGGCTTTGACTTTTGCGTTAAGATTGTATCTTGATTGGCAGAGTTATTGTCTTATGGCGTCGGGTGTCGCGAAGATTCTCGGTTTTGATTTGCCAATCAATTTTAATTATCCGCATATGGCCAAGTCTGTAAGCGAATTCTACAGAAGATGGCATATGACCCTTACATCATGGTTCAAGGATTATATATATATTCCGATGGGTGGAAGCAGAAAAGGAAGAATACGGACAGTATTTAATATCCTTTTTATATGGCTTCTTACCGGTTTGTGGCATGGAATAACAATTAACTTCATTTTATGGGGACTTTCACTTGGTATATTCGTGGTGATAGAGCATCTGGGATTACGGAAGCTTCTTGACAAGCTGCATGTTCTGCCGCATATATATGTAATATTCGTAATTACCGTGACGTTTGCACTTTTTGCGACGGAAGGTCTTAACAATATAGCACTTTACTTCGGCAAGTTATTTCCGGTTAACGGAATCGAACCTTCAATGATGCCGGGAGATACGATTATTTATTTACAAAAGTTCTGGCCGTATTTACTTGGCGGAATCTTATGCGCATTACCGTATCCCGAGAGGATACTTCATAAGTACGGAAGGAAATGGTATGGTGCGATTATATTATCGGGAGTATTCTGGGTTACTGTGTATATTCTTTGGAAGAACGGCAATAGTCCGTTTATGTATATGAATTTCTAGGAAAGCTGGTTTTGTATGTTAAAGGGGAGTAAGAAATATCTTAAATCTATGCCGCTTACATTGACGATTATTATAGGCGGGGTATTGTTTTTCATAGCGTGTAAGACAGACGTGATTGCAATGCCGGGCGGCGAATATGATTATGTGGAAGAAGCAAAAGCGGATGAAGATATATCAGTTTATGATGACTTAACGGATGATTCCGTTGAAGAATCGCGCGATGAGGCGGTTGCGAATGAGACAGTATATTTTGATGACAGGTTATCTGTTGACGATCCGCACAATTTAAGGGGATTTTTTTCAATAGAGAGGTATATTGACGAGAAGAAAAAAGGGTACACTATCGGCGAGGTCGATGAGGATTACTTTAAGGATGCGCTTTTTATAGGGGATTCCAGAACGGATGGTTTAAGGCTATTCTCACCGGTAGGAGAAGCAAAGTACTTCTGCAAGACAGGTCTTAATATCATCAAGCTTATGAGCAGTGATACGACAGTTGATGGTAAGACGCTTAAGAAAGTCTTGGGAGAGAATAAATTCGGCAAGATATATATTGAACTTGGTGTAAATGAAGGTGATTACTATACGCCGAGATGGCTTGAGTATTATTCGAATGCTGTTAATGAGATAAGGAAGCTGCAGCCGGACGCTGTTATATGTATTCAGGCAATCATGTATGTAACAGAACCTTACGGTATTAAGTGGAAATACTGTAAGAAAGAGAACCTTGATGAGAAAAACGAAGGATTGAAAGAGCTTTGCGATGATGAGAGTGTATTCTATATAGATATTAATGAGGCAGTAGTCGATGAGACGGGGCATCTTAATCCGGAGTATACCGGTGACGGAATGCATCTTAAGGCTAAGTATTATTATCTGTGGCGCGATTATATTATGCAGCACGCAATTATAAAGTAAAATATACAACTCCGAGAGTGATAATGCTCTCGGAGTTTTTTGCTTAAAGCTAGGATTAAGAAAAGAGATGGCTCAAACAACCATTGTGGCTCGCTAATCCCGACTCGTGCTTATTAAGCGCTGCGTCAAGTGCTCATTTTTGCTTATATTATATCGTTTTCTTAGTGGCTAGCCGAAAGTATAAATGCACGAGAAGCGTGATCTTTTGCGCGATGCATGAGTTTAGTGACGGAGCGTCAGCGATTAAGCTTCTTGTGCATTTATACTATTGATTAGTAACGATTTGAAAAAATAAAAATTAGTGTTGACAGATTATATACTTCGTGATACGATATATAACGCAATAGGGAATATTGCATAAAAGGATGTATTGCACGAGGGGAGGTATAGTATGGATACACAGATGAAACGCGGTCTGCTGGATGTATGCGTTCTTGCCGCAATCCAGTATGAAGATTCATACGGGTATCAGATAATCAAGGACATGAAGCCATACATGGAATTATCGGAGTCGACCTTGTATACGATATTGAAGCGACTCGAGACAGCGAAGCTACTTACCGTAAGAACGGCAGAACATGATGGACGATTAAGGAAATATTATAGAATAACGGATTCCGGTCGCAGGAGGATTGAAGAATTCAAAGAAGATTGGAAAGAGATGGAATCAATCTATCAGTTTATAACCAGGGAGGAAGTTGGTAATGAATAAAGAAGAATTCCTTAATGAACTTAAAAAAGGACTTTTGGGCATTCCGAAAGAAGATTCGGACGAACGCGTGAATTTCTACAGTGAAATGATCGATGACAGAATAGAAGAGGGCATGAGTGAAGAAGAAGCAGTAAGAGCAATAGGAGATGTTAATTCAATAATTTCTCAGATTATGGCGGAGACCCCAATGACAACCATAGTAAAGGAAAGAGTTAACAGAGAAAAAGAGAAGAAAAACGGTGGAATATCACCATTGGCACTTATACTTATAGTATTGCTGTTTCCACTCTGGATACCGATAGTTGCAGTGATATTCGGACTTGGAATCGCATTATTTGCGACACTTTGGGCATTGGTAGTTGCGTTCTACGCTGTTACGATTGCACTTGTTGTAGGAGGAGCGGGAAGTATCGTGTGGGTACTTGGAATGCTCCTTACGGGACACTTGTTCAGCGCAGGCCTCGGAATCGGCGCGGGACTTTTCTGCATAGGACTTGCAATTCTTATGGTATTCGGATGTATAGCTTTTACAAAGGGAGCAATAAGACTTACGGTTGATGTAATTGTTGGAATCAAGAAGAAAGTATCCGGAAAGGAGAGAGATTAAATGAGACTCGCAAGAAAGATATTAATAGCAGCCGGCGTAGTACTTATGGTTGCCGGTATAGCGATAATGAGCATGACATTCGCATCAAAGGGATTTGACCTTAACATAAGAGATTTTACCGATATGGAGTACGAAGAGAAGGCGTATACATTTAATGCAACGATAGAGAATATCGATATAGACTCTTCGATAGCCGATGTTAAGTTTTTCATTGAGAACAGAAGCGATGTAAGAGTAGAAGTCAAGCAGAGCGATAGGATAACATTTGATGTTAAGAACGATGACGGAACTCTTGAAATTGACAGTAATAAGAAGTATAAGAATGATTTCTTTATAGGTGGTTTCTATACGGATATTCATATATACGTATATCTTCCCGAGAAGGAACTTAATGAGATTAAGATAGACGGAAGCGTAGGCTCAGTTGAGCTGCCTGCAATTACATGTGGCAATGTGAAAATTGAGCTTTCGACAGGAGAGACTGTTTTCGACGGAACTAAAGTAAAGGGTGAACTTAATGTAGATTCAAGCACGGGCAGTATCAGACTTATCGGGGTAACCGCAGGAAATATGAGGCTTGATGTGTCTACCGGAAGCATACTTTTCAAAGAGTGCGAGGCAGACGAGATAGATGCACATGCAAGTACGGGAAGCATTAAGGGTTCACTTAAGGGCGATTATATATATAACGCAAATTCTTCTACGGGAAGCGTAAGCGTACCGGAATCAAGAGGAAGCAGGAAGTGCAAGCTTAAGACAAGTACGGGAAGTATCAAAATTGATAATTAATAATCGCAGGTAAAAGCGCAGACCTAAGGGTGTGCGCTTTTTGATTGTCTAAATCTTATAAATGGCATTTGGCAAAGAAGTATGGGATGGTGTATAATTAAAATGATACGTAATTGCTTTACGGAACAATAGATAATTAAAGAGGATAATGTAATGAAGAAGCGTTTACTGATTATTATGCTTGTTATATCGCTTGTATTTACGATATGTGCATGCTCGAAGGCGGAAGAAGTTTCTGAGAAAGAGAATTATTCAATACTGGATTCGGAAGATAACGAAGGTCCGACAAAAGAGGATAATGGTAATAAGACGGAAGATGACCCTAAGGA
>JAILJL010000093.1 GCA_024694785.1 Lachnospiraceae bacterium | reverse complement strand
AGATTATGCTCAATAAATCCAAGCGGTCTTACCCACTCGTCCTGTTCCGCTCTTATCTCAATCTTCGTTCCTGCCTCAAGATTATAATACTCTATAGTCTTTCCTTTGTTCTCATTTCCTTTACTTAAGAATGCCATTCTTGACGAATCTTCCGAGACACTGTACCATCCGTCGCCATGTCCGCTTGCCATGATGGTCGCTTTTCTCGTAGTAAGATCTATATCATAGATATTGTTCTCGCACTTTATATAGAAATGATTAAGGTCATTAACATAAAGTATCTTGCCCACCATCTGCTCCACCATCTGGTATGAGCGCGAAAACGGAATATAGAGAATCTCTTCATTCGCGTTTGCTATGGAATCGTAATGGTATACACTGATTCCGACCTGTCCCTCATGAATACCGCGCGGTGCGTATCCGCATATGATGAAATCTATACTTCCCGTCTCATCTACTCTTATAACCCTTACAGAATGATTGCTGTTATTCTCTCGTTCGTCGAGCTGCTCATAGCCTCTATATGACCATACACGCGCAAGAGAATTGTTGATTCCGGAGTATTCCCAGAGATCGCCTTCCTGAACAAATGCTACTATCGTTCCATTCTCACTGGTCTTATAGTCTACATCCTCCTCGCCTGTTATTCCCAGGCGGATGGCGTTTTTACCAAAGTTATCTCCATCTTCTCTGAATATCTGATTAATGGTTCGCTCGAAATTAAGAAGATACATTCTTTCCGTACCGCATCTGACTCTATAGTATTCCTCTACGTTATAATACTCAGGCTCTCCGTTTTCTCCCTTGGCCCCGATGCTGTATTCTATAGTAAGCGCAGTATACTCTTCTTTAATCTCTTTGACATTAACATGAATATCGGTTATTGGGGCACATTCAAAATTCGCGTAAAAAAGCTCCTTCATTGAAGACTTTATCGTAACATAATGAATGTTATCATTCGCCATTGTATGATCCGATTCCATGTAAATTGCAAGATCCTGCTTCTTATCAGGATCAAAGGTCTTACTGTGAAACGCGGTACAAAACGCTATACATTCCTTGGCATACATATCTGTCGGAACAATTATTCTTGTATAATAATATACATCCCTTCCATCAACGGTAAGTGTAATTACCAATTGATATTCCACTTTTGCCTCGAGAAGATTCTGAATCGAGAATGTAACCTTAATCTTCGCGCCGTCTACCGAGAATTCGCGCACATCCGTATCTTCAACCAGGCGATCTCCGTTAAGCGTCCTTACCTTGTAGTTGATTGCCTCTACATCAGCACCATATGTATTAATTACGACCGGAAGCGACAGATTATTAAATAGCGGCGTTATTGTGTCACGCATATAATCCGTATTCATCTCGCTGGTATACCCAAAAAGCGTATTAATCTCCTGGCCGTTCTCAAATAAAACTATTGTCGGCAAAGTCGGCTCGCTCATCTTTGCAGTCCGGTCCTCACCCGATATACTCGAGAAAAACTCCATTATGAAAACACTTATTACGAATATTCCCGTAAGAATACCCGCTTTTAAAAGTATCTTAGCCATTCTCTACCTTTCTTTATCAAGAAGCTTAAGCAGTATCGGTTCAACTCCAAGATATGTAACTGCATCCCGGTATGTCTTCTTATCTGCTTTAATCTCAATCTTTTTCTTCTCACGCACCGCACGAATAAGAATATTCTTCGGCGTGTGCTCCATATCAATAAATTCCAACAGCTGGACACTAAATCCACAATCCCGTAGAACCTCGGCCCTTACTGCGTCTGTAAATAATGCCGCCGTACGCTCCCTTATTATACCATAGGATAAAAGCGCAGAAATATCGGTATCTTTATATGTTTTATTAAGCTGCTTATTCATCTCATGCTGACAGCACGGAACCGACAATATAACATCTGCATTCCAGTTAACGGCTTTATAAAGCGCGTAATCCGTTGCGGTATCGCAGGCATGAAGTGTTACTACCATATCAACCTTATCGACACCCTCATAATCCTTGATATCTCCTACTAAGAAGCTTAGCTTTCCGTATCCGTATTTTTCCGAAAGCTTATTGCATTTATCTATAACATCTTCCTTTAGATCGAGTCCTATCATCTTTACATTATAATCATTCAACTTGCATAAGTAATAGTACATCGCAAAAGTAAGATATGATTTGCCGCATCCGAAATCTATTATTGTAATCTCTCTGTCTTTGGATAAAGCAGGGAGAATATCTTCCACGAATTCCAGGAACCGGTTAATCTGCCTGTACTTATCATACATCTTATCATGTATCTTACCATCGGCGCTCATTACGCCAAGATCGATAAGAAACGGTACCGGTGTCCCTTCCGGAATTAAGTATTTTTTCTTCCTGTTATGAGAAAGTCCTTCTTTTGGATCTGTCTCTGTCTCTTCTTTTGTATTATTTTTTACCTTAATGGTAACCTTACCCTTTTTACTTATAAGACAGGTCACCGTTTTACTCTTATGGTCGATTTCACACTGCTTGTAATCTCCCATAAGTATAAGTATCTTCTCTATTGCATCGGCACTTTCATAATTCTCATGAAATACCTGCTTATCGGTATACGATGCAAACTGAAAACAGAGCTTTTCTTTCAGCAGAATCGGGCGGATGTGAATCTTGTTCACTCCGCCCTTTACTTTACCATTACTAATAATGATCTTATTAAGCTGTATATTAAGCGTCTCCTCTAAGAAACTTCTTAATTCATCCATATATTCGATCCTTATTTATAAATCTTTGCTTCTTCTTCCTTATTAAGAACTCTTAAACCACCCTGTGCAAGTGCAAGGAGCTCATCCTCGCCCGGGTATACGGATACAGGAGCAATATGAGATACTCTCTCTTTGATATGATCTACAATATAATCATCATGTGCTACACCACCGGTAACAAGGATCTGGTCAACCTTGCCCTTAAGTACCGTAGACATTGCCCCGATATCTTTGCTTATCTGATAAAGGAACGCTTCACGTACCATATATGCTTCGTGATCGCCTGATTCCGCGCGTTTTTCTACTTCGATCATGTTGTTGGTTCCAAGATAAGCAACAACTCCGCCGCCGCCAACGATCATCTTCATAGCTGACTTGGTATCAGGATACTTACCGCTCATAAGCAGTCTTACGAGTCCGCCTGCAGGAAGTCCGCCTGCTCTCTCCGGTGCAAAAGCGCCATCTCCGTCAAGTCCGTTATATACGTCTACTACGCGACCTTTCTCGTGTGCACCTACGGATACTCCTCCGCCCATGTGTACTACGATTAAGTTAAGATCCTCATACTTCTTACCGATTTCCTTTGCGTATCTTTTTGCAATTGCTTTCTGATTAAGGGCATGGAAGATACTTACACGCGGTACATCAGGATGTCCGGAATATCTTGCTACTTCTTCCATCTCGTCAACTACTACAGGGTCTACGATATATGAAGGAATGTTGCCCCACTGAGCAGCTAACTCATGTGCGAGAAGTCCGCCTAAGTTACTTGCATGCTCACCCTGAACTCCTGCCTTAAGGTCACGGAGTAATTCTTCAGTTGTTGCATATGTACCGGATACAATCGGCTTAACAAGTCCGCCACGTCCTACGATTGCATTAAGAGATGTAGGATCTACGCCTGCGTCAACAAGTGCCTTCTCAATAAGAGCTTTTCTGAAATCAAGCTGGTCGATTATTCTTGCATACTTCTTGATCTCTTCTGTCTCGTGATGAATGTTGGTAACAAATATCTGCTCCTCGTCATGATAGATACCTATCTTGGTTGAGGTTGAACCCGGATTGATAACTAATATCTTATTCATCTTAATTTCCTTCCTTTTTAAGCTTCTCTGCAACCATTGCTGCAAGAACGATTGAATTCATCTTTGTCTCATATGAATCGGATCTTGATGTAAGCACTACCGGTGCCGCAGTTCCTACGAGTAATCCGCCGTTTTCTGTATCGGATAAGTGTCCTAAGCACTTATATAATACATTACCTGTCTCGATTGCCGGAACAAGGATGATATCAGCATCTCCTGCGATCTTTCTTCCGGTTGTTCCCTTATGCTCTGCAGCTTCATGCGAAATTGCAAGGTCAAATGCAAGAGGTCCGTCAACGATACATCCTGTAATCTCACCTTCCTCATTCATTCTTGTAAGCTCAGCTGCATCAAGTGTCGGCTGCATCTTAGGATTAACTACTTCTACTGCCGCAATAGGAGCCACCTTCGGGCACTCGATTCCGCACGCATGTGCTACGACTACCGCATTCTCCAATATCTGCTTCTTATCCTCAAGTGTAGGATACGTATTAAATGCTGCGTCTGTAATGAAAAGCATTCTATGTAAATCTTCTACTTCAAATACTCCGACATGTGAAAGAAGCTTACCGGTACGTAAGCCGTTCTCCTTATCAAGAACTGCCTTAAGAACGGTCTTGGTATCTACGATACCTTTCATAACCATGTCAGCCTTCTTATCGTGAACATACTTTACTGCTGCCTGAGCGGCTTCGGTATTGTCCTCAATATCTACTATTTCATAATCATTAAGATTAATGTCTACTCCCTTTGCAGCCTCTTCAATCTTAGCTTTAGATCCAAAAAGAACGGCATTGATAACTCCTGCCTTCTTTGCACCTGCAATTGCTTCAAGTACTGCGGAATCCTGAGCTACTGCTACTGCAACTACCTTGGTATCAAGGTTCTTTGCTTCTGCCCAGATTCTTGAAAACTCCTTCTTCATTGCTTAACCCTTTCTATACATTATATTATTTATTCTCAAAATCCTTTTCACGGATGATGATATACCCGTTGTCGTCGCGACGCTTCTTGAATAAGCTTCCTCTGTCGGCCTTATTCATGGCGTCATCCATTATTGCCTTAACCTCGGTTACATAAGTGGCGCGATCTGCCTTCTGGATGCCGCTGATTCTGTTGTAAAGTGCCAGAATCGCCATTTCATCCATCTCGTATCCGTTCTCATATCCGTAACTTCTTGCAAAATGCACAAGCTCGTCAGAAGTGAATACAGGAATAGATATCTTGGTCGCAAACTTATTGGCAAGAAGCGGTGCCTCATTAATAACCTTAGTGATTCCGGAACGGATATCTTCCATGATTATAATAGTACCGTCCGTCGGTCCTTCCATCGCTATTGTAAGCCCTTCCAGTGTCTCCTTCGACATGGAGCCCGCCTTCTCGATTATAAGGAATCCGCCATGTATCTTGGCAAATAAATCTACTATACTTGTCTTATTAAGGGCATCAGCGTTAATCTTACCGACCTTCTTCTGTCCCGCAACCACATTCTCGTTCTTCAAGGCCTTAATAAGGTCTAACGCGAGCATTGTCTTGCCGGAACCGCGCCCTCCTTCGATAATTATATTACCTGTAAGCGAAGTGTCAAGGTCTTTCTTATGAATAACCGCATCCATCGCCTGACAGATCTGCTTCTCCATTCCGTCGACTTTGGCAAAATACGAGAATATATTCTTCTGTTCCTGATTAAAGTGTGTTATTGCCTCTCTCTCAAGTCCCAGTTCTTTTCTTATATCCTCTTCTATCTCTTCCGGAAGGGTAATTTCTTTGGTCTTCTCTATTGCAACTTTCTGCTCGATTTCTTCTTTAAGCTTGATATCCTCTTCTGCCTGCGCCACAGGTTCTTCAGATAACGGCTTTTCTTCCTGCACAGCATCTTCTGCCTCAACCGTAACATCCGGTATCTTCTTGGTCATTACGCTTTCAAGAAGAGAATCCAGCCTCTTCTCCGATACTTCTATGAATCCACGTCGAGGCTCTTCTTCCGGTTCTTCGAGCTCAACTTCTATTCCTTCTTCTTCAGATACCTCTGCTTTTCTTGCGTATTCCTCTTCCATAAGATCACGAGGTGTCTTCCCCTCTGACAATTTCTGCGTCATGTCATTAAGGCGATCCATAATTCCTTCAGCTTCCTGCAATGCTCTTGCCTTGGCAGATTCGAGGCGTTTAGCTTCCGCAACCTCCATGCTTCTTTTGGCTGCCTGCTTGGTCTTCTCCCACTCATCAAGAACGTCCTGGATGCTCATCTGGCCGGTAATCTGGCGCTCTGCCTCAGGCTTATTCTCGAATGAAAGTGAAAGCTGCCCGCCGTGCTCCTCTTCGAACATCTCGCGGAAATCCACCATTAGCGAACCGTCTATCTCCTCATCAGTCTCTATATGGCCATACTTTTCCGCATTCATTGCATCTATTTCTTCCTGCGGGAGATTAAGGTAAGGAATGGTGTTAACCAATTCCTTTATCTTCTCTTTTGCATTATTGACCTCGTCTTTTGCGGTTGCCTCCATGATTCTCTGCATGTTATTGGCAATCTCCTGCTGAAGATTGATGGTGTTATATATTTCCGGATTATAGGTAACTTCCGGTATCTCACGTTTCTCTGTAATTATATCTCCGCTTCGCAGAACTTCTCCCGGGAAAACCTCTACTACACCACGTTCTTTCTGCCGTATCTTCCTATACTTCTTCTCCTGTTCCGGAGTAAGCGGCTGATATGTCATCTTAAGCTCAAGAGCTTTTTCCACATACTTACCTTCGCCATACCAAAGAACTATCTCATCGCACAGCTCCACGCACTTTCCGGTCATTCCCGCTTTATGGTATAGCGTCGCAAGTTCATATGACCAACGTTCGGAACTCTCGCGCTCTTTATACTCTTCAAGCACGCTTATCATCTCGGCAATGGAAGCTCCCTTTGCCTTTAATATCTGATACTTTAATATATATCTTAAATTGTCTGTCGGGGCAATGTTAACAAATTCATTATAGAACTCTTCTGCTTCTTCGGGATTGCCGGATTTGACCGCAACGATTGCAAGGCGATAAAGGATTGTTCTTCCTATCGGCGAACGCTCATACGCACAAAGAAGAGCGTCTTTACTTTCCTCGTAACGCTCTGCTTTCTCATATACTTCTCCTATAAGACATAGCATCGATACAGTCTTTTCCTTACGGTAATTAATACTGTCCGCTATAAGACACGCGTCCTCAACTCTTCCCTCTTCGAGTGCGGTTCGCATTTCGTTCATTTTAAGCTTATGCTCGTAACGATCCATTACTATTTCCTCCGACCGGACATACTCCAACCACTTTAATTATTTGTATGCTAATTATACCACATATAGTGGTTTAGTGTCAAAATAAACGATAAATCTTGCGCTTTTATAAAAACACACAGGGACGGTTCCCTTTCGGGAATCGTCCCCATGTGCATCTATTTCCAAACCTTCCTCCTAAATCCTAGGTTGCTTTCGTCCGATTATAATTATTACAAGCATTGCTATCACCGCTGCTATAACGCATGCGCCCTGAATTCCTATGTGATCATCGTAAAAATCCCGGGCTTTTTCCCACCTATCTGCTTCTCTATTCTTCGTGAGAACTTTTATACATGCAGAGCTGGAAACTATTGCAGGATCATATACTCCTATTTCGGTTTTACTTTCATACCACAAGATACTTGCTCCGTTAGGCTTATTCTCCTGAGCCATATCATACCATTTATCTTTTGCATTATGGACTTTCAACTTAAGATACGTCTCTTCCGCTTTTCCATTTGCAATATTTCTGTAATACTCAGAAATTACTTCTCCATCTATGCAATACTTAATAGACTTATCAAACGTTACAATTACATAATACTCCTGCTGCCCTTTAAGATCTACCGGCGCAGTAAACCCTATTGTCTGATATTCGGTATATTTAAGAATATATTCCTGTGTATATATAGGCTCTGCTTTCTGAACAATTTCTCCCTCGAATTTTCCCTTATATACTTTAACTGTTGCTTTGGTACCGGCAAAATCGGCACTTTGCTCTTCATAAGGCTTAATTCTGACGGCAGTCATTGTTTCACGATCTTCCGTCGTGAAATTAATAGCTACAGCGGTTACATTATATAACGCACCGTTTCCGACTCCTCCGTCATATTGATATATCTTGTCATAATTACGTTCTTTCTTAACTGTAACAGCGCAGGCCAACATTTCATCTCTTGCCAGCACGTCATAGTATGACAGATATCCGTATCCGCTATCGCCCCAGTCGGTTCCCCAGCTGTTCTTGATTATCCATGCTCCTTTGCCCTGCGGTTTTTTTACGAAATTGTCTCTGCTGTAATCATCATCCCATCCGACAATTACCACCGAATGATCGATACCTTGATACATAGGTGTAAAAGCCGGCAAAAACATGGAATTAGTGTCTTCGTTAAAATAAAGCTCATTTTTCCACGAACTTGCATTCACCTTAATTCTGACCGCTCCATACGACATAATAAGCTCTTTAACTTTGTCCCTGTCGGACATTAAAGCCTCATAGTAAGAATCCACATAAAGAGCTCCGTCAATGGAGATTCCTTCTGCTCCAAGCTCTTTCTCCAAATCGCTATACGGGAATTTCTCCTCGCTCATTAACGCATAACCCTTCATTAACTGTGAGCTGTATGTTCCCGTAGCATTTGCATAATCATACCATTTTTGATTTGAATCAATAGCTGTCGGGCCTTCTCCGTATATCGCAGAATCTTCCGGTGCCAAGGAATGCCCGATTATATATCCTATCTGATATTCGGAAAGGTCATATTCTCCTAATCCTCTTACCAATGCGTTGCTTTCCATCGCGGCTGTAATTGCAAATGCCCAGCACATTCCGTATGGTCTCTGATTCTTAACCGGAGTAACAAGCCCGAGTTCCCGTAAGTCATACTTAGCCGGAAGCTCTTTCTTTTCCTTAATACCCGCTTTAACTCCAATTCCCCACATGGTCGATAATATAATCGATGTGAAGCAAATAATCGCCAGTAATCGCTTCTTCATATACCCTCCAATAATCCCGCCTGAATTGTATTGTCTATTTGTAATGGATTATATCTGTTATAAGAATATTCTAATATCGCGCCCTTTGCAAACAAACATTTTGTAAATACAATATTGCTCATTAATAAACATTTGTTAATAAAAAAGGCGTCATCCGACGCCTTTCTTTCCTCTATTTATTTGTTATCTTATGTGTCTCGGGATCTACAATATCTATATCATTATAGTGTTCCGAGTGAAGCGGCATATTCTTCTTCTTTAAGAAATACTCTGATATATTGTCAATTATAAAGTATATTACACCGAATATCGGTACTCCGAAAAGCATTCCCCAAAAACCGAACACTCCTCCAAAAAGCATAATCGCAAATACTACCCAGAAACTTGAGAGTCCTGTTGAGTTACCCAGAATCTTAGGGCCTATAATATTACCATCAAGCTGCTGTATAACAATCAAAATTATTATAAAGTACAATGCCTTAATCGGGCTTGCCAATAATACCAGAAGTGTACTCGGTATAGCTCCGATATATGGTCCGAAGAACGGAATAACATTGGTTACTCCGACTATTACGGATACAAGCACCGGATAAGGAATTCTAAATATAAGGAGCACTATGTATGTCAATATTCCTATAATTATTGAATCGATTATCTTACCTACGATAAAGCCACCGAATATCTTATCGGACTTTCTTGCTGTCTTAAGGATTGAATTGGCTGCTCTTATCGGAAAAAACGCGTAAAGCGCTTTTTTAAAGATTCCCTTAAAATGATCCTTCTCGATAAGTACGTAGATACATACTATCATACCGATTATGAAATTAATTAAACCCTTGGCTACAACCATTATTCCGCCTGTAACCGATGTTATAATCTCTTTCGTTCTCGGAATAACTTCCGTCTTTAAGAGATTCTGAGTAAATACTGTAACTTCCGTAATTATAGTCTCTGCATACTTCTCTAATGCATCATTTTGCTGTATTACCTCTTTAAGCCAGTTAACCGTGCTCTTTGCCTGAGACGGCAATGTTACAATCAGGCCCTCGATAGTCGTATATAATTGCGGTCCGATAAGCCATACCAACAATACAATCGCAAGTATAAGAAGAGCCATCGCAATAATTATGCCGATACCTCTTGCCGAATTTTTAATCCACTTCGCAACCTTCTTTTCACTTTTTACCCTACCGCAAATAAAATTCTGTATCCTTGTAACCAACGGATTAAGAAGATATCCCAGAAATACCCCCACAAGTATCGGCTGAAGCGCTTTTACAACAAGAGAGAAGAACTTCGATGCTCCCGAATACCTGGCAATAAAGAAATAAAATACTATCGACACTGCGATTACAATAAATGCAGTAAGGCCCATCGCCAGATAAGGACGTATATTCCAATTTGTTTTCTTTTCACTATTCATAACTTTTCCTTCTTTCATAGAGCCTACTGCTTATCCTTGTCCTCGTTTTCAGCCTGCTGCTGCTTCCACTTGAAATAATTGGAATCTGTATTAATCTTAACCTGCGGAGCCTGATTAATCTTAATCTGCTCTTCTTTCTTGGTACCGTCGTCATTTAATCCCATCTGCTCAAAGTAAGCCTTATTAACCTTAACATCAGTCTTTCTGACTGCCGGCATTATCGTTGTCTTACCAAGCTTAATACGCTCTGCCTCTTCTTTTGCAACCTCAAGCTCTTTTCTTCTTTCCTGAATAAGATTAAGATAAAGGTTCGAATCCTGAAGCTCAAACAAAGTCTCTTGAAGTTCCTTCTGATTGGCGCGAATTCTATCCTTCTCGCTCTCTATCTCCCGAGTTATCTCGTGATATAGATTATCCATATCTTTCTTATTCTTATCTAAGATATGTACTAATCTCGATATTGCTTCGTCCGTGTAAAGAACAGATGCCGAATACACATCCTCCGCAGTAGAGGTTGCTTTCGCTATCGTCTCGTCATATTTCTTATTAATCTGATACTGTGCTTCTTCCTTCTTCTGCTTGGATAAGCTGTACTCATCAAGCAT
>JAILJL010000072.1 GCA_024694785.1 Lachnospiraceae bacterium | reverse complement strand
GGGCGATGTGTCTGATGCAAGATACAAGATCGATAACCCGACAGAATTGCCGGAAGTTATTAAAAGCACCAGATACTATGAGCTGTAAGCAGGACATGCATTATTGCGATTTTATATAAATTTTATACTTTTTTAATCGACTAATTGATTGAGAATGCGTAAAATTATAATAAGAATCGTGATTAAGGAGGTTTGTGATATGTTATTGGCAATTGCAATTGCATTAGCTCTTTTTCCTTTTATTGTGACCCTGCTTAAAGTTATTTATCATAAGTATTTCAGCGATTACAGGAATGATTATGATAGACGAACGAACGAATTGGCAGGGGCTGCAAAGAGGTTGGATGATGAAGCACGTGCCCGTGAAAGAGAAATTACCTGGAATAGAAGAAGATGAATCCTTGTAACAGAGTAAAGGTTGGTTTATATGATATTTGAGAATGAAATGGATATTATTAACGCTTTTCTTGATGCGAATACGTATGATGAGAAGTATAACATTATAAGACTTAATCCGGATCTTATGACCGATAAGGTTATAGATACCCTGGCTGCAGCTATGGATACCATTATATCGGACGGGCCCATAGACAGAAGATATGAGGATCTTAAAGGAATCATTTTAACCAATCGGAAGTTTGAAGTGATAAGATAATAATCTTGTAAGGAGGCTTTGGGTTATGGGCGGTTTTGGAATAATAGTTATCTGCATGGGTATAGCCGCGGGAATGGCAAGTATAGCAAAGAAAAACGCAAAGAATGCGCAGGATGAAGCGCGTGCAAAGCAAAGGATTGACGGGATGACACAGGATGATTTTCGCCGTGCTGCGTTCGGTGCGCCTGCTACCGGTGATAAAGCTGCAAGAGTGCAGTCTGTAAAGCGGCAGTCGGGGAAAAAACAACCCGTAAAGAAACAGTCACCAAAGAAAGCAGATACTAAGGTTAAGACTTTAGAAGAAGATATTCTTAAGCGTTCGGTGAGTAACGCAAGCGAGGACTTTAGCGATGATTCCATTAAGGAATCCGCAGATAAGCATGAAATGTGCAGCGCACCGCATTTTGAAGAGACGGAAGACTTAAATAAAACCGTGCGCGACCTTATGGTATTCGGCCCTAACTGTAAGATGAGTTACGAAAGAGATTTCATCGCCGAAGGCGAGAAAATGTTAAATCTGATCAAAGGTTAGGCCAATCATATTGGCATTCTGATAGCGGCTGTCGTTGGTTACATCTTTTGTGAACCAGGAAGGGGCAACGAATTCACGTGCTTCTTCTGTTGAATCGAATTCGACTTCTGCAAGGATAAGTCCCGACAATTTGCCTTTAAAGACATCAAGTTCAATTGTTACATGTCGCTCAGACATTTGAAAGTCGGAATAATATGTATAAGGAATCAGATAACGCGTCTTTTCAATGATTGCGTTATCTGTTTTTTTCATTAAAGTATCGAAGGCATCACGGGACAATTCGAGATTCATTTCTTCGCGAGCGAGCAGTCCCTTGCCTTTGACGGTAAGGTAGTATTTATCATCTTCTTTTCTCGCGCGAATTACGGGATCTCTTAATACATATCCCTGCATTAGTTCTTTTCTCGGATAGTCTGCAAGGTGAAGTGTTGACGTATCCACAAGATATTTCTTTTCTATTTCCATAATAACCTCCCCGTATATAAGGAAAATTAAATACAGTATTACCAACTTATTATTGCACCTTTTGTCAAAAAATGCTACACTTGTCGTTGCAGTATGCGAAAGTATGACTTTTCGCATATGTATAAGAAATATTAGTAATGCAGGAAGGAAACAAAGAAATGAGAAAATTATCTGTAAAGTTGGTGGCTGTCTTAATTGTCACAATCATGGGGGTTGGCCTCATGGCAGGCTGTGGAAAGTCTGCCGCTAGCAAGGAAAATACCTTGTATATCTATAACTGGTCCGAATACATTCCACAGGAAGTATATAAGATGTTTGAAGAAGAGACCGGTATCCATGTTGTTGAATCTACATTTTCGAGCAATGAAGAGATGCTTGCAAAGCTTGTTGCAGGCGGTACAGGCGAATACGATTTATTCGTGGCAAGTAACTATGTAATCCCGGCTATGATAGCCCAGGGACTTATTAAAGAAATGGATACATCTAAGATTGAGAATATGAAGAATATAAGTGAAGACAGTCTTAATCTTAGCTTTGATAAGGGGAATAAGTATACGGTTCCTTATATGGCAACGATTACTTTAGTCGTAATGAATAAGGAAAAATGCGCAGAGCTCGGTGTGGA
>JAILJL010000064.1 GCA_024694785.1 Lachnospiraceae bacterium | reverse complement strand
TGCGTTATTGCCAAGTGCGTTGCCGCCCAGAGCAAGAACAATCTTCTTCTGTTCCATTTCTAAAATATCTCCTCCAAAAGACAAAAAACACCGGGCTCCGGAATCGCGAAGCCCGGCGTAAAAGCTTTAATTACTTTAATGTAGCATACATAACTGCCTTAATTGTATGCATTCTGTTCTCTGCCTCGTCAAATACAACTGACTTCTTGCTCTCGAATACTTCGTCTGTAACTTCCATCTCTTTGATCTTGAACTTCTTAGCAATCTCGGCACCGATTGTTGTCTTGGTGTCATGGAATGAAGGTAAGCAGTGCATAAAGATAGCTGTATCCTTAGCGTTATCCATAACTGCCTTGTTAACCTGATAAGGCTTAAGAAGCTTAATTCTCTCTGCCCATACGCTGTCAGGCTCACCCATTGATACCCAGATATCAGTGTAGATAACGTCTGCGTTCTTGGTACCCTTCTTAACATCCTCTGTTAATGTAACTGTGCATCCGTTCTCCTTAGCGATCTTCTTGCATTCCTTAACAAGATCCTCTGCAGGCCATAATTCCTTAGGAGCACATGCTGTGAAGTTAAGTCCCATCTTAGCGCAAGCAACCATTAAAGAGTTGCCCATGTTATTTCTTGCATCGCCCATGTATACGAAGTTAACGCCCTTAAGATATCCAAGCTTCTCTTCGATTGTAAGAAGGTCTGCTAACATCTGTGTAGGGTGGAACTGATCGGTAAGTCCGTTCCATACAGGGATACCTGCATAGTTAGCAAGCTCTGTAACCAATTCCTGAGAGAAGCCTCTGTACTCGATACCATCATACATTCTACCAAGAACGCGTGCTGTATCTGCGATTGATTCCTTCTTGCCCATCTGGGATGAACCCGGATCAAGATATGTAACGCCCATACCGAGGTCCATACCTGCAACTTCAAATGAACATCTTGTTCTTGTAGATGTCTTCTCGAATAATAATACGATATTCTTTCCCTCTAAATATCTGTGAGGTGTACCTGTTCTCTTTAAATCCTTAAAGTTCTTGGAAAGGTCCAAAAGATAACGAATCTCTGCAGGTGTGAAATCCAATAATTTTAAAAAGTTTCTTCCTCTTAAATTAACTCCCATGGTTAAAGTCTCCTTTGAAAATAATTATAAATTAACGAGGTATTCCTCGCATTTAACCTGTTACTGTCTTCCCGCTGTAATTAATTCTCTCTTACAAGCGGCATGCTCATACAACGTGGGCCTCCACGTCCGCGTGACAATTCGGCGGACGGAATCTCAAGAACCTTAAGACCCTTCCGGCGTAAAAGCTCATTAGTCACTTCATTACGCTGATATACAACGATAACTCCCGGTGCGATACATAATGTATTGGAACCATCGTTCCACTGCTCACGCTCCGCTGCTATTCTGTCATCGCCGCCGCACTTAATAAGTTCAACCTTCGGAACTCCAAGGTGCTTAGCCAGGATATGTTCAAGGTCGCTGTCGACTCTTGTAACCTTAAGTTCGCCTTCCGATTCGCCCGGTGTAATCTCATATACCGTAAGCGGTCCCAATATTCCCGGATGAATCGTAAACTTATCCACATCTATCTGCGTGAATACGGTGTCAAGATGCATAAAAGCTCTTGCCTTAGGTATGTCGAACGCAAGCACCGTCTTGATTGTAGCGCTTTTATCCGCAAAGATATTCTTGGCAAGCTTCTCTATTGCTGCCGGATTGGTTCTCTGAGAGATGCCTACCGCAAGCACCTTATCGCTGATATTTAAGATATCTCCGCCTTCGATACTATAAGGATTGTAGCGATTATAATATAAATCTACCTGATCCTTATAATCCTTATGATACTTAAAGATATACTCACCATAGATGGTCTCGCGACATCTTGTTACGGAATACATCTTGTTAAGGCTTACGCCATTACCGATACATGCAAACGGGTCTCTGGTGAAATAAAGATTCGGCATAGGATCGACAATCAATTCACTGTCGTCTATCATCATAGTCTCCAGGAACTCGCTCCTGTTATACTTTATTTCCTTTAAGCAGATGCCCTCCATCGACTTTAAAATAAGCTTCTTGGCATCTCCTCCGGCGTAATTGATCATGAAATCATAGACCTTACGCTGCCAGCCCGGATCCTTGATTCCGGCTTCATCTATCCACTGGTTCAAGAACTTGTCTCTTAATTCATCGGATGATGCGATAACTTCTGCTGCCAAATCCTCAAGATATACGACCTCGACGCCGTTATCTCTTAGAATCTTGGCAAATGCATCATGTTCCTCCTGGGCGACTCTTAAGAACGGAATATCATCAAACAAAAGCCGCTCAAGAGTATCAGGTGTAAGATTCTCAAGTTCCTTGCCCGGACGATGTAACAGCACTTTCTTTAATGGTTTAATCTCACTCTTTACATTAATTGCTGCCACCAAACGCTCCTCCTTCTCTTAATTTAGTATATATATCATTATCTATTCTCAATCTCCATAAGCATATCGACGCGTTCCTTATGTCTTCCACCCTGGAATGTCGCACCAAGATATGCATCGACTATTGCTTTTGCTTCTTCTACGCCGACTATTCTTGCACCGAATGCAATAATATTGGCATCATTATGCTCTTTGGTAAGTCGCGCCGATACAGGCTCCGATACTACTGCCGCACGGACACCCTTGACCTTATTGGCTGCCATCGAGATTCCTATGCCCGTACCGCAGATTAAAACTCCGCAATCCACTTCTCTGGTCGCAACCGCGCGGCCGACTTTCTCTCCGAACTCCGGATAATTGGCACGCTCGGTGGAATGACATCCGAAGTCAACAACTTCATGGCCCTTCTCTTCAAGATAACTCTTGATCTCGAGCTTCATATCATATGCAGCATGGTCATTACCGATTCCGATCTTCATACGTTCTCTCCTTATATTGTTCCTTAGGTATTATCAGAAAAAAAAGTGGCTACTGATAAACAATAGCCACTTTGATACGAGTTATGTACTCTCTTCTAAATTCAATCGTATTATAACACCAAAAATAATACTCGTCAATATAATTAACAATCAAAATACTTAATAAATTCTGCAGGGTTCGGAGTCTCGTTAACTTCACGAGCTTCTTCTCTCTTCATCTTGTCCCAGATTTCAAGTAATCTCTCCGGGAATACACCGCCTGCAGTTAAGAAATCATGATCCTTCTTAAGACAATCAAGCGCCTCTTCTACTGATGTAGGAAGTGACTGGATCTTCTTCTTCTCTCTCTCCGAAAGATCAAAGAGGTTATAGTCATAAGGACCATACTTTCCTTCAGG
>JAILJL010000056.1 GCA_024694785.1 Lachnospiraceae bacterium | reverse complement strand
TGATTATTGATAACACCCTTTCCGCTTATGCTTCCCTTCTTAAGGCCGTTAAAAGCAGTTGCATCGTCCTTATAATCTACAACCAATACTTCAGGCTCGTCGGTTTCAAATACCTTCTTTGCTTTACCTTCATACATCATGTTCTTTAATTCCATAAGGCACCTCTCACTTTCGTAATTCACTTAATTATTTGCGATCATCTTATTCCAATCGCCATAAATTCATTATAAAACCTTGCCTGCAAATAATAAAATACATATAATATAAGGTGTACTATATGATTTTTGTATAATAAGGAGTTTTCTATGAATCTTAAATCATTATCCTACTTTGTCGCCGTTGCGGAAGAACTTAACATTTCCCGTGCGGCCGAGAAGCTCAATATGAGTCAGCCTCCTTTAAGCGCTCAGATTAAAAATCTCGAATATGACCTTAAGACAGAGCTTTTCATAAGGGGAAAGCGTCAGCTTACACTTACCGAATCCGGACAGCTTCTCTATAGACGTGCAAAGGAGATTATTAACCTTGCGGACAAAGCCGAGGAAGAGATTCTTTCGATGTCAAACGGTGTAACCGGTACAATTTCCCTTGGTCTTGTTGAGGGCATGGCACCCGAGATAGTTGCCGACTGGTTTGCCGGTTTTATCAATAAATACCCCAAAGCCAGATTCCGCATAACCGACGGAAACAGCGACGACCTGTCGGAAAAGCTCTTAAGCGGCATAATAAGCCTCGCTGTTATAACCGCGCCATGCAATCAATCGCTTTTAAACAGCTTTAATATAGGCAGCGAGCGTCTCTGTGTGCTTATGAGCAAAGATCACCCTCTTGCCGGGAAAGAAGAAGAATTTATCACCATAACCGATATTGCAAACGAACCCATCATAGTTCCGCGAAGAAAGGCCATGATAGACAATGTATATAAATGGTTTAAGGAAATAAGAAAAGAGCCCCATATAATATGCGAGATGGACAACTATCTGGATGCCGCTGCCCTTGCAAGCCGTAATGTCGGTATATGCATTTTCCCAAAGAATGCATACATTCCGAACGATACGCTTATAGCCAAGGATCTAAACGGAAGCATAAAAGACATCGAGTACTTATTCGTATGGCGTAAAGGTCATCCTCTTCCGACCATCGAAGAGACCTTCATCGATTACATTAAGGAAATCGTGGCATTGGAGATGTATGCCGATAAAAATCATCTATTTTACATAGAATAAACACCTTTATCTTCTATGATGTATCTGTATAGCCAATTGTATATTCACATCTATCCGGAGGTGCATCATGAAAAGACGTCTTTCGAGCCTGAGCTTTAAATATACGATTATTATAGATTTGATACTTATCGCAGCGCTTATCTCAACAAGCGTTCTTGCATTCAGCAAGCTTTACTCAACGCTCGAAAGCGAATCAATCAGGGCTATCGAACTTGAGACCAATACCAATGCAAATGACCTTGCAATCTGGTTCGAGAACTACAGAGGCAAGACGGAAGCTTTAGCTGCAGCCATTGAAGCTATATCTGATACTGATTTCGATCTTATACAGAATATCTTCCAGTCCAATCTTAAGAATGAAGAGGCTGTATCTCTATACTTTGTAATATACGAAGACCATTCCTGTGTATTCTCGGATTATTGGGAGCCTGCTCCGGACTATGATTTCGATGCATGCGACTTCTACTATAATCCACTTCATAATGACGGGAAATTCACTTACGTCGAGACGCAGTATGATTTTCCGTCGAAAAGTCTCGTCGTTATCTTGGGACTTAAGCTTGAAAATAACGCAGTTGTCGGTACTTTCGTTAAGGTTGACGCCGTCATAGACAAAATCAATTCCATTAATGAAAATGCTTCGACTGATAACTACGCGTTCCTCGTTAATCCCGCAGGCAATATAGTTGCCCATCCGGATCCCGATAAAAGACAGCAGGATGACACTTCCGTACATATGAACGACCTGGTTGATGTCCATTATGATATTCTTTACCAGAAATTCTTTAACGAAGGCGAAAATTTCGTAACCATTAACCAGAACGGTAAAAATATCTTCTTTACCTGTTCGGATGTATCGGATACCGGATGGAAGTTAATCAAAGCCACTCCCGAAGTTGCAATCTACAGATTCAGAACTTCCGCAGAGCTGTATATATTTATAATAATCGTAATTGCGGTATTCTTAATCTCAATTCTTACGATACTTACATTCTCGGTACTTACCAAGCGGCTTAAGAATGCAAGTGACGGTCTGGAGCTTTTTGCAAACGGTAAATTCTACGAATATAAATTATCAAACTGCAAGAGGAACGACGAAATCGGTGACATACAAAGAAACATGGACAAGCTTAAGATCACGCTTGCAACCATGGACCGCGATGCGGAAGATGGTAAGAATAAATTTAACAGCAATCAAATAATTCTCTGATATAAACTAAAAAGGACCTGTTTTTACAGGTCCTTCCTTTATGGCTTTAACAGCCTCTATACTTCTTTTTTAACGCCTATCGGAAGCTGCGCAATTATAATTGCGGCAAACATAATTCCCGCACCGATAAGCTCCCGTCTTGTCATGTACTGCTGTAAGAATATCGCTCCGAAGGTAGAGGCAAATACCGCTTCAAGACTCATTATAAGCGATGCAATCGTTGCATTGTAATCTCTTTGCGCCTCAATCTGCAATGTATACGCAACACCGCAGGAGAATACTCCGGCGAACAAAAACGGCGCTATAAGCTCTTTACGTAAAAGCCCTGAAATCCACGCGCCAAATCCTACCGGTGCAATCTCAAATATTACGATCGGAATAAGTGAAATCACACCCGTTACAAGGAATTCAATCATCGCAAGCTTAATTCCGTCAACATGCGGCGAATAATGATCAACAAGAAGTATCTGTACGGAGAAGCAAAAAGCACAGATAATAATGAGTATATCCGATAATCTTAATGAAAATCCGCCACTTATACATAACATATAAAGTCCGATAAGTGCAAGGACAACACCTATCCAGATATTAAATCCGGGCTTCTTATGCAGGAATATCGAGAATATCGGCACTATAAGAATATAGATTGCCGTTAAGAATCCTGCTTTGCCGGACTCCGTTCCCATATTAAGCCCAATCTGCTGTACCGTTGTTGCTATAAAAAGCGCAACGCCGCAAAGGATTCCCGCCTTCCAAAGCTTACGTGTATTCTCCTTTGATGGCTTTACCGCTCCATTACCTGCCGCAATTCTATCTTTGATTAAAGTAACCGGAATCAGGAATATCACACCCAAGAGCATTCTTAATCCGTTAAAAGTGTAAGCACCGGCAAGCACACCACCCTCGGACTGTGCTACAAAAGCATATCCCCATATGACAGCTATTAAAAGCAACATTATTGTCTTTTTTACGTTTTTCATTTCATACATCCTTTCGAGCGTATTTTTGATTAACGCACCGAATTTGATTGTAACATCATTATGTAAAGATTTGCAAATAGTTTCTTGCTTATTGGTTCTCTTTGGTGTATCATTGCATTGTGATTTTTGAATAATGTTAAGGAGGGCTACTTAATTGAGCACATCTAAAAACAAAAAAATCAATATCTATTCAATGGCAGAAACTGCCGTACTTATTGCAATCGTTATTATAATGGGCAATACCCCTTTGGGAACGATTGTAACTCCGGTTTTAAGCGTATCCATCGTAACTATTCCGGTTGCTATCGCAGCAATCGTAGTCGGTCCTATAAGCGGCCTTGTATGCGGAGCGGCATTTGGTATCAACAGTTGCATCCGCGCTTTTATGGGTATCGGTGGTCTTACAACGGCGCTTACAACGATTAATCCTGCAGCACTTGTCTTTACAACAGTTGTGACACGTGCGCTTGACGGATTCCTTGTAGGTTGCATATTTAACCTCTTGCATGATAAGTGCAAATTAAAGAAATTAAGCTATTACCTTGCAGCGGTATGCGCACCATTACTTAATACCTTGTTCTTTATGACCTGTCTTGTAGTATTCTTCTATAATTCAGAGCCGATTCAGAACCTGGTAACAAAGCTTGGTGCAGCCAATCCTTTCATGTTCGTTATACTTCTTGTAGGTATTCAGGGAGTTGTCGAAGCTGTTGCAGGTCTTATAGTCGGCGGCGCGGTATCGCACACATTATCATATGCGATTAACCGCCGTAATAGCAGATAATTCTAATCAATCAATATAACAAAAATCACAATAATAAGGGGCTTCTGATTTGAAGCCCCTTTAATTAATCGTAGTAATTATTACCTTACCGTATATCTTTTCTTGAATAGCAGATATATGCCGCTATTATACCCACGACTGCCCAGATAACGCCGACTGCCAGGTACTTACCGGTAAGTGCCCCGATATTAACGATATCCGCGCCTTCGCAATATGAAAACGGTGTTATATACTTAAGGCCTTTTGCAGAATCCGTAAGATTAGACACGATATTAAGGAAATACATGATAACACCGACTCCAAGTCCTATTCCCAATCCGCCTTTTCTTATGAAAGCCGAGATTCCGTAACATATTCCGGCAAGTTCAAGCTGCAAAATATAATAAGCAAGATGCACAAGATTAAACTCTTTCCACGGAACCGCTTCACCTATCGCCATGATTGAAACCATTGAAATAAGGTAGATTATAAGATTCATCGCCGTAATCTCTATTACTACCGCGAAGAGCTTTTCCGTAATTATACGAACCCTGCTTACAGGATGTGCAAGAAGAAATTCTGCGGTTCTACCGCCCTCTTCCTTACTTAACATAAGGCTCGCAATCATTGCTGCAAATAACGCTCCGCCAAGTCCCAGTACATTGCCACATTCAGTCACATAGTACCCTATAAGCGTCGAGAAATCGAGCTTATCCATACCGAATGCTTCGCTTACGGCGCCCATAGATGCCAGCATATCGTTCATACCGGCCATCTGCGACTTCATATCAGGGAATATTACGATGCACACCACAAGCATAAGCGTCAATACTCCGGTCCATATTAAAAAAGCGATTCTTCCCTGCTTCAATTCATGTCTAACGATTGTCATATCCATATTCCTCCCCGCCTTTACTCGTAATAATGTAAGAAGATCTCTTCAAGATCCGGTTCGGATATGGTCACATCCGTAACTTCACCGCAATTAAGCCTATGTATCAGCTCTTTCACGTCACCATTATATAGAAATGCCGTTTTATTGCCGATCTCGGTAAGGTCTTTGATACCGGTAAGCCCGTTAACATCGACCTTTCCGTATATTACGACTCTCTTAGCGCTTGTCTTGGTCAAAGCACCCACGCTGTCACATGCAATAATCTTTCCCTCTCTTATAACGGCAGCCCTCGTACAGTTATTCTGCACTTCAGATAAGATATGGCTCGACAGGAATATCGTCGTACCCTTCCTGTTCCGCTCTTTTAGAATCTCAAAAAACTCATGCTGCATAAGCGGATCCAGACCACCTGTCGGCTCATCAAGTATAAGAAGTTTGGGATTACTTTGTAAAGCACAGCAAATCGCAACCTTCTTTCTATTACCAAACGAAAGCTCCTCGACCTTTCTGTTCGGGTCAAGCTGCAGCCTCTCGCATAGAACCCTGCTTTCCTCGCTGCAATTTTGCTTTCTTAAGTCCGCAGACAATTTAAGTGCATCCTTAACCTTCATATGCGGGTAGAAAAGCGCCTCCGACGGAAGATATCCCACTTCCGCAAGTATATTCTTATTCTCTTTAACTATATCCTTACCGAAGATTGCAGCAGAACCTGAAGTAGGCGATATAAGACCGAGAAGTGTCCTTATAGTCGTTGACTTTCCCGCGCCGTTAGGTCCCATGAATCCGAAACATTCACCCTCATTAATTGCAAGATTAAGGTCGATTATTCCCCTGGCCTTGCCATAATACTTCGTGAGATTATTCATCTTAATTATTTCCACAGCCCATACCTCCGAATGAAGTCATTATATAAATTATAACACATATTATGACATATATATCACGAATAAAATCTCCTCTTTACTTTTCCGAACATCTGTTCTATAATTAGAGGCGTAACTAATTCTTATATCACTGTCTACACGAGGTGATCACTATGCAAAAAACCGCAGTTGACGTTATCTGCCAGCACTCCAAAGACGGAACCATCATTCCGCTGCGTCTTAGAGTGACCGATGCGGAAGGCGAATTACAAACCTATACAATTAAAGAATTCCGCCGCCTCGCAACAGGCGGCAGTTATACTCTTCCAAACGGCGTGCACATCTCCCGGAGCGCTTTTGTATTCGAATGCGTAATTCCGGTATTCGGACAACGCAAGCTTATCAACTTGTACTATGAACCCGGCGACATTGTATGGAAGATCACTTATTAAATGAGCCTCAAAATTTCACACTTTTACATCTTGAACAAATGTTCGGGACATGATATATTAATAGTACCCTTTAGAACAAATGTTTGCCGTATTAACAGAATCAGATTGGAGAATGTATGGATTACAGCATTATAGCCGTAGACTTCGACGGAACTCTTTGCTATAGCAATTGGCCGGAGCTTGGCGAACCTAACAGACCTCTAATTGAATACCTAATCTCTCAGAAGGAGCAGGGCAATAAGCTCATACTATGGACTTGTCGTGCCGGAGAAGCTTTGGACCGTGCAATATCCTGGTGTCAAGACTATGAGCTTACCTTTGATGCCATTAATGATAATCTTCCGGAGATTATTGAACTATACGGCAACAATTCCAGGAAGATTACCTGTGATTATTACATAGATGATAAGGCGATTTTACCGGATACAATAAGAGCGTA
>JAILJL010000069.1 GCA_024694785.1 Lachnospiraceae bacterium | reverse complement strand
AGCCGCTCTTTTAAAATATTAAATTGTAAGCTTATTTGTCGTCGGTGTTGGTCCAGTCGTTGAACTTCTCAACAACTTTGTCATATGTCTGCTTGCAGATGTCAGGAAGCTCTTTACCCCATGCTCCTGTTGCCTGCTCGTAACCTTTCTTAAAGGCATTAAGTAAATCTTCTGCCTTGGAAACGTCACCGCCCGATAAAGCTTTGGCGAACTGTAGTATTCTTTCAGAAGTCTGCTCTACGCCGTAATATCCGTCTTCGGAGATGAGTTCCTGTGCTTGCTTCTTGGCTGCTTCCGTAACGGTGAAGTTACCGCTTGCCAAGAACTTCCATACATCATCATCACCGACAGAGATACCGGCCTGTGTAGAAATCGCATTCTTAACCATGTCTGTCAACTGATTCTTGCGAGCTTCAGCATCATTCTGCAATTGAGTGATGAGATCACTCTTTTCATATACAGCTGCCGGGGAATCCTGTACTAACGTACCTGCATCATTCTTTAATAGGACGCGTCCCTTATTATTGGAGTCTTTCGATACTTGAGTACTCTTCCCTGAGTTTGTTTGCTGATATGCCTGAATGGCGTCAAATTTAATCTCCATAAGCTACCCTCCTTGGTACATGCTATAAATGGGAACAATAAGTGTCATTGTATATATCGACACTTTCAGTTTAAAAATTAGCATATTTATAAAAAATAGTCAAGAAATTCAGATTTTTTTTAAAGTCTTGACAAAAACGAGCTCTTTATCTAAAGTATAATAGTATGCAAAATACAAAATAATACATTCTTACCGGATGATAATCGGAGTGACAGTATGGATAGAATAGTCTTAAAACCGTTTGCCAAGATTAATCTGGGACTTGATATAGTAGGAAGAAGAGAAGACGGTTACCATGAAGTCAGAATGATAATGCAATCGATCAATCTTAAGGATCGTATGGTTATGACTTCGATGGATAAAGATATGGTTACAATGAAATGTAATCTCAAAGATCTTCCGGCTGACGATAATAACATCGCAGTCAAAGCGATTAAGCTTATGAAGAACGAGTATAAGATTACTAAGGGAGTATGTGTCGAACTGAAAAAAGCGATTCCCGTTGCAGCCGGAATGGCCGGGGGCTCTGCGGATGCAGCGGCTGCGTTACGCGGAATGAATAAGCTTTTTGACCTTAAGCTTGATGATAGAGAATTGTGTCGCATAGGTCTTAAGCTTGGGGCGGATGTACCGTATTGCATAATGGGAGGAACCGTGCTTTCTGAGGGTATAGGAGAAGTACTTACACCGCTTAAAGCAGCACCGGAATGCTTCGTGGCAGTAGTAAAGCCTGCTTTTTCGGTATCGACTAAAGCGGTATACGAGGCCTATGACAGTATACCGGATGACGATAAGGTTCATCCGGATATTGATGCTATAAAAGAGGCAATAGAAGAAGGTAATCTTATAAAGATGTGTGCTAAGCTTCGGAATTCTCTTGAAAGCGTGACAATAAAGCAGCATCCTTTTATAGCGGAGATTAAGCGGATTCTTGAAGAGAATGGTTCGATAAAAGCGCTTATGAGCGGAAGCGGACCGACGGTATTCGGAATATTTGAAGATAAAGACACCGCAAATCGCGCGATAATGGAATTTGACGGAATGGATAATATAGAGAAAACCGCGGTGGTTGAATTATATAATAAGATTTAGGGGAAGAAAAATGGCTAATTTGGAATTGATAACAAACGATTATTTACCGCTTAGAGATGTGGTGTATCAGACGTTACGTAATGCAATATTAAAAGGCGATCTTAAGCCGGGCGAGCGCCTCATGGAAATGAAGCTTGCAAGTAAGCTCGGTGTATCGAGAACACCTATAAGAGAAGCGATTCGTCTTCTTGAAAAGGACGGACTCGCAATAACAATTCCGCGCCACGGTGCAATGGTTGCCAAGATGACGGAGAAGGATATGGATGATGTATACGAAGTCCGTCATGCACTGGATTGTCTCACAATCAAGTATGTATGCGGTAATATGTCCCCGGAGCAGATAGCTGAACTTCGTTATGCTGCAAAAGTATTCGAGAAAGCCATAGCAGATGGGGATGATGATAAGATTCAGCAGAAGGATGCAGAGTTTCATATGGTAATCTACCAGGCAACGGGAAATACAAGACTGGCATCGATTATGGCAGAGATATCCGAACAGTTATCCCGTTACAGATGGGCATATATTCTTCATACCGGAAGTATAGAAGCTTTGGTAAAAGAGCATAAAGCTATAGTTGACGCAATCGAGCATGGGGATTATGATGAATGTATGGCAGCTTTGAATAATCATCTCGAGAATCAGAAGAAGCTTATAAAGGATGTTATTAAGTCCGGCAATTAGGAAGGAATAATATGAGCAAAGACATCAATAAATGTAAAGCTCCGATAGGTGTATTTGATTCGGGTGTCGGCGGTCTTACGGTAGCACGTGAGATTATGCGACAGATGCCTGACGAACAGATAGTATATTTTGGTGATACCGCAAGAGTTCCTTACGGCAGCAAATCAAAGTCTACAATAATAAGATATACAAGGCAGATTATCAATTTCCTTAAGACTAAGAAGGTTAAGGCAATAGTTGTGGCCTGCAATACAGCTTCAGCATATGCACTTGAGGAAGTCAAGGCCGAGCTCGATATCCCGATAATAGGCGTGGTTAAGCCGGGTGCGGAAGTGGCAGCATCCATAACAAAGAACGGTAAGATAGGTGTTATCGGTACCGTGGCGACTATCGAAAGTAAATTATACAGTAAATATATTAAAGAATATAACGAAGACGCACTTGTTTTCGGTACACCATGTCCGCTTTTCGTTCCTCTTGTTGAGGAGGGATGGGTTAACGATGCGGTTACCTTTGAAGTGGCCAACAGATACCTGGCACCCCTTCAGGATACCGGAATCGATACGCTTATATTGGGATGTACTCATTATCCTTTACTTAAGAATCTTATAGGAGAGGTGATGGGTGAGGAAGTTACGCTTGTGAATCCCGCATATGAGACGGCAGCCAAGTTAAAAGAGCTTTTAAAAGAAAAAGGTATTGAGAATCCCGGTACCGGTAAGAAGACGCCTCATGAGTTCTACGTATCCGATGCTGCGGAGAGATTCATGTCTTTTGCCAATTCAATTCTGCCGTACGACGTGGATACAACCAGAACGGTATCTATTGAGGAATATTAGATGGAAAGCGGAATAAGAGAAGACGTATTCGTAAGTATTAAAGCCATACATACCATTATGGGTGAATATGGTCCTACCGATGATGAAGACGTTATCGAAATGGTGAATATGGGAACTCATTACATGGGGGATCGCATTCATTATGTTACGTATGATGAAATCGGGGAAGATGATATTAATAAGAATCTTCTTAAGATAAGTTCAAACAGGATTGAATTAAATAAAACCGGTTCGGTCAAAAGCACACTTGCTTTTGAACCGGGGAATGAGAACTTTGCTCCTTATAACACACCGCATGGTGAATTAATGATGGGATTAAAGACAACCGAGCTTATGGTAAGCGAAGAAGAGGAAGAGATTAATGCACATATAGAATATGAGATGAGCATTAATTATAATAAGGTCTCGGATTGCAGGCTCGACATTAATATAAAAAGGAAATACGAATAGAAAAAGCAGGTCGCGTAAGACCTGCTTTACTAATTTAATAAGTATTTAATTACATATTTGCTTTCTTGCGAAGCTTCTGCATAAGTGTAAGCTTCTTAGGTGTGTTATCCTTCTTGCCGAAGGTGCCTTTGATTGCAGTGAGGTAAAGTCCGCTGATTATTGCCTTGACTTCTTTCTTAACCGGGACATCATCATAAATCTCAGGTGCACAAAGAAGAGTCATAATGTTGGGACCGATCTTAACCTTAACGATAGGAGCCTTGGTGCCGCGAAGATACCAAGGTGTCTGTGCAAGTACTGCGGCAGGAAGTCCTGCGTCTTTTAATTTCATTTTCTTCTTGTCAATGATAAGCAAGGACACGGTCTGTGCGGACTGCTCCAATAATTTATCCTGTTCGGCTTTCTTCTTATCTGCCTTCTTACCGATGAAGTAAAGAGCAATCATCGTTACGAGAAGGATACCTGTAATGACAAGAAGAACTATTGTTACTGTATTCATCTATCGGTTATCCCCTTTCAAAAGTTCGATACGTGAATTATTTTATCATTCACGTATATAAAAATCAACGAAAAAATGGCACTTTTATTACCAAAGAAATGCTTTAATTTTCCCATAAACTATGGTATCCTATTTAAATATGGGACAGGCTGTCCAAAGGAATTAATGAGTGAGGATTATTCGATGAAAAGAATTATTGGAGTTTTAATAACTTTTGTCTTTGGACTTTCGCTTTTCGGAGCAACTTATAATATGCGAGGTGAAGTGGAGAATACTGCTGTATTAAGTGATGAGTGGGTTCTCGATGAAAGTGTTAAGGAATATGAGATTGCCGATTACAATCTTTCGAAGTATGTTACCCTCGGCGATCTTGAAGGTATTACTTTTGAGCTTAATTATAGTGAAGTTACAGATGCATCGGTGTTAAGCAGGATTGATGAGATTCTTCTTGATTATCCGCAGTATAGGAATATAGATAAGATGACTGCGGAAAACGGCGATGTTGTTAATATTTCATATGTCGGAACAATAGCCGGCGAGGCATTCGACGGCGGTACCAGTGATGACAGCTTCGTTACTCTTGGTTCAGGTGAAATGATTCCGGGATTTGAAGAGGGTATTCTCGGAATGAACGTCGGTGAGACTAAGGAAGTTAAGGTTACCTTCCCGGATAATTATTACAGTGAATATGCCGGAAAGGATGCTGTATTTACCATTACGCTTAAGGCAATATCCGAGGAGTATTATTTTACTTACGAAGATGTTACGGATGAATTTGTTCAGGAGAATTTCTCAATTGGCGGCAAGCAGGAGTTTTTTGACATTCTCAGAGAGAATCTTACGGAAGAGGCAGATGGCGAGAAGGAAAATGCGGCATTTGACAACCTTATGAATAAAGCACTGGAGATCTCAACTGTTGAGATACCGGAGGAGCTGCTTGATTATAAAGTACTGACTTATCTTGCAAAGCTTAAGGTGGCTATTAATAAGGCCGGCATGAGCGTTGATGTATATCTCCGCAATTATTACGGTCAGACAGAAGAAGAATTCTATGCAAGTGTCGAAGAGATGATAGGGACATCCCTTAAGAAGCAGATGATCCTTGCTTATTACGCCGAGCTTAACGGCATAGAGCTTGATGAAGAGGCATATGGCTCTTACAAGAATTCATTTATACAATATTATGGATATAACAGCGAAGAAGAGCTGTATAACGATTTCCCTGAGGCAGAGCTTAAAGTATCATGTCTTTGCAATCAGGTATTGGAACATCTCTTAAGCGTTATTAATATCAACTATATTCCGGAATAGGAGGGCATAAAGATGGAACAGTTAGTTACAATACGCGAGATTTTTAAAGAAAGGGAAAAGTACATCGACAATAATCTTACTATTGGCGGCTGGGTTCGTTCTGTGCGCAACTCCAAGACTTTTGGTTTCATTGTTGTTAACGATGGCAGTTATTTCGAGACATTACAGGTAGTTTACTCCGATGCTTTGGAGAACTTTGCGGATATAGAGAAGCTTAACGTAGGTGCTGCAATAATTGTTGAAGGTCAGTTGGTACCGACACCGGAAGCACAGCAGCCTTTTGAGATTCAGGCAAAGCGCATTGTTATTGAAGGTGCGTCAACACCTGATTATCCTTTACAGAAAAAGCGTCATACCTTTGAGTATTTAAGAACGATATCTCATTTAAGGCCTAGAACCAATGCGTTTCAGGCTACGTTCAGAGTGCGTTCGCTGGCAGCCTTTGCAATTCACAAGTTCTTCCAGGAGCGTAACTTTGTATATGTTAACACACCGCTTATTACGGGTTCCGATTGTGAAGGTGCAGGCGAGATGTTCCAGGTAACAACATTGGATCTTGAGAACATTCCTCGTACGGAAGACGGCAAAGTTGATTATTCAAAGGATTTCTTCGGAAAGCCAACCAATCTTACCGTATCAGG
>JAILJL010000027.1 GCA_024694785.1 Lachnospiraceae bacterium | reverse complement strand
ACTTACGACATCATTCATACCATTTGCAACGCTGACCATATCCTTCTGACCTGTTCCGGCCTTCTCAACAAGATCGTTCATGGTCTGCTCGATATGCTGCTCGCCCTTATTAACCTCATCGATTGCCTGTGCAAGCTTGGTTGCACTGTCGGCAACTTCCGCTACAGCACCGGAGATATTGGATACATTAAGTCTAACCTGCTCCATTGAGTTCGACTGCTCTTTGGCTGCACCTTCAAGTGAATCTGCAGTCTCTCTTGATACCCTTGCTTCACTTCTAAGGTTCTCGGATATATCCTTAATATCCTTAAGCGTTCCTCTCATTCCGGTTATAAAGTCACCCATCGCACCATTCATGAATGCGATTTCGTCATCACCCTTTGAATTAATCTGAACGGTGAAATCTCCGTCTGCAATATTCTTAATATTACCTGTAAGTTCAGCGACAGGTTTCTTAATCATCTTATTAAGTATTCTTGTAATAAGAAGCACTACAACAATTACTGCTACTACCGTAAATATTCCAAGAATAATTACAATATTATAAAGAATTGCAAGCACTTCCCTCTGCTTTACGTATATAAGAACCTTCCAATCGGTTCCTACAATTGTCGATGTACACACATAATACTTATCTCCGCCTGAGCTGATTGTATGTATAACGCCGTCCTCTTCCGCAAGAACAGTTCTTATCTTGTCAAGGAAATCATATTCCGGATACGCTTCAAGAATCTCATCAATAGTGAATCCACAGAATCCCTTCTCCTCATATGAAAGAACAAGTTCTCCCTGTGTCACTATCATTGCCTTACCTGTATCATATAATTTAATTGCATCAACCTGCTCCTGGAAAGTTCCCATCATGAAATCCGCCAGGAACACACCCTCTCTGCCATCCTTAAGCTTAACCTTTCTCTGTACCGTTGCGCAAAGATCACCGGTTATTGCATCGAAATATGGTACATCCCAGAAATAAAACCAATTGTTAGGATAAGACATTCCTTCAAGATACCATGCCTCCGATCTTGCGTCGTAACCGAAACTCGGATCATCAGGACATACAAAAGAACCATCGCTAAGCGCAAGGTAACATCCTGTCGGAATCAATGGATATCTCTGAAGTGTTCCTTCCAGATATGTATTGATTGCATCATTGTCCTCAAATTTAATCGATTCAACCGTATCCGCTATACCATTGACATAATAAAAAGTCGAAGCAAGCTCCTTATTAATCTTACCGGCTTCCACATCTACCTGATTAATAAGCGATGTATCAATAAGATCCTTAATTCTGTTAAAACATGAGAAAACTACGATCATCTCGGCTGTAAGCGTACTTATTATAAGCATAATCGCAAAAAACAGCGATATTTTCCTGCTTATGGACTTACCACCCTTTGTTGTTTTCTTGGCTTTGTCAATTTTGTTTTTCTTATTCTTGCCCATACTGTTCCTCCGTATTCGGTTTAAAATACACATTAATATAATCAGTCTACATCAAAACGGTGAACTTTCTGTCAAGTTCACCGTTTTCACTAAATATTCATTAACACCGATTTATAAGCCTCGCATTACTTTTTCAAATTAAAAAACTCTTTGTAAAACTCAGCCACTTCCTTAATGGTTTCTTCTTTGAACGGATTACCGATTCCTGCTTCTTCAAGAACAGCGCTGAATTTCTTACCCGGCGTTCTGTCCAATAGCTTGCAGTATCTTGCCACTCCCGCTCCGGTTGCTTCATACTCTTCCTTTGAAATCAGAATACTCGGAATAACCGATAAGGCGTAACTTATATAATATACGGGATAATCAAAGAAATGATGTGTATATACCCAATCGCGTTTGTCCGCAAATCCATTATACTCTACCTGATATTCGCGATAGATTTTTTCGACTTTCTCAACAGTAAGCTCATCCGGATCCATCGTATATATACTCTTTTCAAAAGCTCCGCCTATACACGTATTTTTAACCGTGCCAAGAAAACTGGCCAGACGTTCTTTAAGCATATCCTTTTTGGTCGGATCAGCAATCCCCGTCGTATGTGAAATCGCCAAGAACTCCATTGCCTGCGAGAAAATCTCTGCCGTCTCGGTATCATCGTCTAAATCATAAGAATAGACATCTTCGGTAAAATGACCGAATTCATGGCAAAACGTTCTATATACATCCGAATTTCCGAAAATATACGGCACTTCGTACTTAGGTATATACCATTCATATCCGATGCTGCGTCTATTATCGCTATAATACATATCATATAATTCATATGTAATCAGAAGTTCTGCAGCCTGCGCTATCGGTCCTCCCATTTCTTTTGCCGCATCAGATAACATTGTCGGAAATTCACTGACTTTAATCCCATCCCAAGCATCTGACGCAACTATTTCCTTTGTTAACGGTACAAGATACTCTTTTACGCTTTCAAGAAATACATCAACGTCTTCCGGGGTATAATCTCTGCCAAAGTTTTCCTTATACGCATATTCCAGATAATTATCATATCCGCGTTCCAAAGCTATTTTCTTGCGGACCTTTGCAAGCTCGATATATATTTCAGCCACTTCACTGTACTTATCATCCCAATCATATCCCGCTGTTAAGGACAAATACTTCATTTCAAGCGCGGTTTCCTGATCCTTAAGCTTGAAATATTCATCGCTTGCACTTTCATAGCCCTCGTATTCATCAAAATAGCCCTTGTAAAAATACTTTTCTTCCAGTTCTTCTCTTAAAGGCGATTTTGCAAAGGCAGCATAAAGGTCCGAAAAATTCTCCCATATAATATCGCTTTGTTCCTCACAATAGTTATATTCTTCCGCATAGTATTCATCGTACTGATCCTGTGAATAACGAAGATACACTATTGTCCTTTGTGTCTGAAACTCCCTATAATGCTTATACACTTCGAAATAATCTTTGAAAAGCGTATCTGCGTCCTTATACTCGGGAACTTTGTCTATTAAAGCTTCAAGATTATCTATAAGCTCTGTAGTATCATAATGAACGTATTCCATCTCTGAAAGCTTCGGAACTTTAATTGGTTCTTTCGACGCAAGTCCAAATTCGCTTCCAAATTCGTAACGATTAACCAAATCAGACTTATCAGCCCTCGGATTCTTGGCACTACCGCATGCTGTTAACAAAAGCATAACAATTGCCATCAATAATGCAATAATTTGTTTCCTCTTCATAATACCCTCCTACAAAGAAAGGCCGTACCGACGGGTACAGCCTCTTTAATTACAATATGTAATATAACATTGGGGTTGCCCGCTTTCAAGCAACCCCAATACATATTAATATCTTTTTTAACTTTTATTAACAATATTTAATTTGTATTAACATTTCCCATTAGCCCGCATATAAGATATTCTCAAATACAGACTCTATATCAATTCCGTCAACCTGGCGCGGCCATTCGTTAGTCTCGTTGAACTTAAGAATGTTACCATCCTTATCAAGAACATATACCACGCTCTCATTGTCGGTCTTATATGGTCTTACTTCCTCACCAACAGCAAGGTCTCTCTCGCCGGTCTTGTTTCCGTTCTCATCAACTATCTCAACCTTGATTGATGTTAATACCTTATGAGGGGTTGTGTCATAGAATGTATAAAGCTCATCAAGCGGTGTTATCTGTCCGTTTGCATCGAACTTACATAACCTTACAACGGATACCGTGCCGAACATATCGCTTCTGTTCTGTAATAAGCAGTTATCAGGATTTGTTAAGCATCCGTCTGCACATGAGAAATCAATTGCACGATCATTTGCCTCAATAGGATATGCAATGCTTGCATAGAAGGAATTCCACTCACCGATACCATCCTTCTTAATCTCGAAGCTGTTAAATGTCCTATAATCATTGCATCCGCAGCCAAGGTAATAATAGAATACCTTGCCGTCTTTTGTCTTATAGATGAAGTTTCTTCCGGAGAAGGCATCAATATACTTGTCTCCCTCGCCGTTCTTATACTCATAGCCTTCGTTATTGATAATTACATTAAGGCTCTCAAGACATTCATACTCATTGTAATACGGTGAGAATAATAAGGAATCAACTTCTCCGTCGTTATCAATATCGATATCGTATTCCGAATAATCATCAACCTCTACGATATAGCTTTCCGGTACACTCTCGAAGTACTTTGCCTCAAGAAGGTCTTCATGTCCCTTAAAAGGAATCTTGATTACCTGCTGGCCTGTTGCATATGATGCAATATCATATGGATTAAAGATTATTGATAAACCATCATAATCTACCGCAAAAGCCTGTGTATATTCACCGCTCTTAAAGCCTGCGAAAGGATCGTCATCATTGATGTTAAAGAACTCATCAAGGTAATCTGCATACTTAACCTTGATAGCCTCTGTAACATACTCATACATTGCATCTATATCTTTTACAACGTCCGTAAGCTTAAGCTCATTACCTGTCTTTGCATCGAAACTTGCCGGCCAATCGCCGCCGTAAGGATGTGCTCCGCCTGCATAGTAAGAATATGATGATGAAAGTGATACTACATATTCATCAGCACGACGAACATTAACATGTCTTTCAGTAAAGTATCCGTCGCTCGGAATGCTATCAATATCAATAGCTCCTGCCTCTTTACAAAGGTCAAATTCATCCTTTGCAAGGCCTTCAATTCTATCGCCGAACTCTTCCAAAGCTGTTGCCAATTCAGGATACTTTGCGGCATCTTCGTTCGTAAGCACTACTCTCTCTGTGTGCATACGTGCTACTGTTACATAGCCGCCATCATAATTCTGCGTATCATACTCATTTGTGTTAATCTTGTAAAGATTAAGAAACTGTGCAGTTACTTCAGCTTCATCATCGCTTCCGGTATTATCGGAATCATTGTTGTCATTTTCTTTCTGTGTAGGTGTGTTATTATTTGCGGTTTCAATCTTGCCGCATGCAGTTAACACCCCGACAACCATAATCATCGCCATTAATAGGCTTAATACTCTTTTTTTCATCACTTATCCTCCCAATAAAAAAAGTGCTATAAATTTAACAACATTGCCATTATAGCACTTTTTTTCGTAAATACCATAGAAAAATCATATTTACCGATTCAGATAATCTCTAAGCTTTGCCAAATTATCGTTACCATCCTTATATCCAAGCCAGTAGAGATCTCCGAGCTTCTCCATATTGCCCTCGAATCTTGTAACAGTTACT
>JAILJL010000209.1 GCA_024694785.1 Lachnospiraceae bacterium | reverse complement strand
CGAGACATTACGCGAGATTCGCCGCCTTGATATTAATACGCCCGTTATTATGGTAACCGCAGCCAACGACGGCAAGACCTTCGAAGAAGCCATGACTCTCGGTGCCATAGATTACCTCGTAAAGCCTTTTGCTTACGAGCGCTTCAACATGGCCTTACTTCGTTTTAAAGAAAAAGACAGCGTTATTCATGAGGGAAAAGCTCTTAACCAGAACAATATCGATAAACTTCTCGGTGCGTCGGAAAGTCACACAGGTCATGAATCACCTAAAGGAATACAAGACAGAACCAAGGATACCATTCTTTCCTGCCTCGCAGGTGTTGAAGGCTTTTTAACCGGTGATGAAATATCAAAACGCACCGGACTCTCCTCTGTCACGGTGCGTCGTTATATGAATCATCTGATTGAAGAAGGCGATGTTACCGGTATCATGAATTACGAAACCGGCGGTCGACCTTCAATGGAGTATAAGATTAGAAAATAGAGCTTTTCTACTCATCTTCATCCTCACCTTCGCCTTCCAGAGGCTCTATATCATCCTCTTCCGACTCATCTTCCGGTTCCTCTTCATATACAGGATCCGGTTCTTCCTGACCAAGATAAGGCAAGAAACCTATCGGCTGAAGGCCATTATGGATTGAAGTCATAAAATCATGCCATATCTGCGCCGGGTAAGTCGCGCCCTGAAGGTCGTCAAGCTTCTTTGGCGTATCGTATCCTACCCAGATACTCGTTGTATAGTAATATGAAAATCCCACAAACCATCCGTCTTTATTATCGTTGGTTGTACCGGTCTTGCCTGCACACGGCATATTCGGAATTCCTTTGCCCTTAGCAGTACCGACGGTAAGTACCCCCGTCATACATGAAGTCATCATTCGTGCCGCATTTGCGTCGTAGATTTCCTTCTCCATCTGCTCCGTAGTAAGTATTACATTGCCTTCCGCATCGGTAATCTTAATGATACAAGTCGGAGTTCTATAATATCCGTCATTCTCAATGGTTGCATATGCGGATGCCATCTCAAGCGGCGATACTCCGTAAGTCAATCCACCAAGCGAAGCCGGAAGATAGTAATCACTCTTAACTATCTTATTAAATTTCATCTTAAGAAGGTATTCAAGCCCTCTCTCCGGCGTAATGTCCTTGAATAACTGCCATGCAACGCTGTTTCTGGACTTTTCTACCGCAGTCCTTATCGTCATCGCACCAAGATATGACTTCTGCTTCGGGCCGTCGTCGGTCTTCTTGTCCTCTACCATGGTGTTCGGCGTAAGCCCGCTCTCAAAGGAAGGCGTATATACAATAAGCGGCTTAATCGAGCTTCCGGGCTGTCTATAACTTTGATACGCACGGTTCAAAGTATATCCCAGATAATCCTGCTTTCTTCCGCCAACAATCGCCACGACCCTGCCGCTTCCGTTATCTATGCACACTCCGGCACTTTGTAACGCATATATCCCCTCATCATTAACCTCACCATAGTCTTTAAGGTTCTCATCAATCGCCTTCTGAAGTTCCTCCTGCTTATCAAGATCTATCGACGTATAGATTCTGTAGCCTGCTGTAAAAAGCGTCGACTGGCACTCCTCATAAAGCGTCTTATAAGCCTCCTCATACGCTTCCTTCTCAGAATCCGTATCGAACTTATTCCTGAATTCGAATCCCCGCGCTTTCATGAGTTCGCGAGTCGCACAAAAATATGTAAAAGTCTCAACATAATCATTCTTAAGTCTTGCCGAATGCTTGAGGCTTATAACTTCCGCTTTCGCCTCATCATAGCGCGCATCCGAGATTATTCCGTCCGAATGCATATTATATAGAATTCTGTCTCGTCTCTTATATGTATTGGCAATATTATTAAAAGGATCATAAAAGTTCGGACTATTAGGTATCGCGCAAAGGAATGCCACCTGCGATAACGACAGCGAATCCGCATGCGCACAGAAATACCCCTGACTTGCAGCCTCTATTCCGTAGTAACCATTGGCAAAATAGACATTATTAAGATAGAATTCCAGAATTTGATTCTTCGTATACTTCTTCTCCAGTTCCATCGCAACGAAGATTTCCTCAACCTTACGCTGCCACGTTCTCTCGTTACTTAAGAAGATTGTTCTTGCTAGCTGCTGCGTAATTGTTGAACCGCCCTGGGTTACTTCACCATTTCGGATTGCAGCCAGCGCCGCACGGACGATAGCCATGAAATCGATGCCACGGTGGCTGTAGAACTTTTTGTCCTCTATGCTTATTATCGCATCCACGAAATCCGTCGGTATCTTGTCAAAAGTAAGATAATATACGTCCTTCTCTGCCTTAACCGTCGAGATCAGTTGCCCCTTCGCATCATAGACAAGCGATGTCTGGTTTGCCTTGAACGTATCGAGTGTAGCGCTTTCGACAAGGTTAATGGCATCGCTTTTAAGCCCTTTAATCGTCTTCGCGTATCCGCCGAGATAATAATATCCGACGAAACCCAGAATCACGACCATAAGGGCTATCTGTATTCTTACCGCTATCCAAAAGACGTGGTTACTCTTTTTGGTTTTCTTCTTACGACCTTTCTTAGCCATGTCCTAACTCCAACCAATAGTATCTATATGTATTTTAACATACTATATGTGGTGATACAATAAAGGGAACTTCTAAAAAGAACTTATATGAACACAGCAAAAGCGCCACGGAAAAAGGAGAAACCGTGACGCCTTGTTGGTATATGAAAAATTATGGGAGATTGCTAATCTGACGGGACCTTACGGTCCCTTTATATTAATCGATGGAGATGAACTTTGCTTCTTCTTCCTCAGGCTCTTCCTCTTTCTTAGGAACAATTAAGTCGAGCACTCCATTGTCGAACTTCGCCTTAATGTCTTCCTTCTTAAGGTTCTCACCTACATAGAAGCTTCTCGAAGAAGTTCCACAGTAACGCTCGCGGCGGATATAGCCGCTCTTCTCGTCGCCTTCGTTCTTCTCATCGTTATGTGTTGCAGTAATTGTAAGATAACCATCTTTAAGCTCTGCCTTAAGATCTTCTTTATTGTATCCCGGCAAGTCTATAAGTAATTCAAAAGCATTCTCATGCTCCTTAATATCTGTTCTCATAACCTGGCTTCCCGGAATGGTCATCATCGACTTTCTTG
>JAILJL010000191.1 GCA_024694785.1 Lachnospiraceae bacterium | reverse complement strand
AGTTAGTGGAAGTAAAAGAAAAAGTTAAAGGAGCTATGCGCAAGAGCGTATGGGTAATTATAGTGTTAATAGCGCTTATATTTGCCTTCAGGTGCTTTTATACTGTTAATGAGCAGAAGAATGCAGTAGTTACCCAGTTTGGTCGTGTTGTAAAAGTTAATACGGCAGGTTTTTATTTCAAGGCGCCGTGGCAGTCGGTTAAGAAAGTTGATGTAACGACGCATGGTACGGGAATCGGATATGTTGTGTCTGCAACAGGACAGAATATTACTGATGATGATAACGGTATTATGATTACTGCCGATTTCAATCTTCTTAATATTGACTTTTATCTTGAGTATAGAGTTACCGATCCTGTTGCCTACCTCTATAATTCGGAGGAGCCGGAGCAGATACTTTCCAATATTGCGCTTGCCAATATAAGAACCATTGTATCCAACTATAAAGTTGATGAAGCGATGACTACGGGAAAGAGCCAGATTCAGGCTGACGTTAAGGAAGCCATGATGAGGGAACTTGAAGTTCATAATATCGGATTATCGGTTGTAAATATTACCGTACAGGATTCAGCACCGCCAACGGAAGAGATTTCCGCAGCATTTAAGGCGGTTGAAACAGCTAAGCAGAAGGCTGATACAGCTATGAACGAAGCTTTGCAGTATCAGAACCAGAAGTTACCTGAGGCAGAAGCAAATGCCGATGCGATTATAAGAAAAGCGAATGCGACAAAAGAAGCCAGGATTGCGGAAGCAACCGGTCAGGTTGAGCGATTCAATAAGATGTATGAGGAATACAAGAAGTATCCGCTTATAACCAAGAGAAGATTATTCTTTGAGAGAATGGAAGAAATCTTACCGGGACTTAAGGTAATAATTACAAGTGGTAATACACAGACAATTCTGCCGCTTGATTCATTCTTTAATTTTAATAATGTAACCAATAATAATACAACAACCGATGCATATGATAATGAGTCGGATGATTGGGATGAAGAGTAAGGAAGGAGGAGTGCATTATGAAGAAAACAGGTTCAATAGTAGGTCTTATAATAGTTGCAGTAGTTGCATTCTTTATTTTCTTAAGCTCTTCATATACAGTATATACCAATGAGGCAGCATTAATCATTAATCTGGGTAAGATTAAGAAGATAGAATCCAATCCGGGATGGCATATTCACGTTCCGTTTGTGGAGTCGGCACATGTCATCTATACCGGCAATATCCTTTATGATATTCCGGCATCAGATGTAATCACATCTGATAAGAAGTCAATGATTGCAGATAATTACGTAATCTGGGCAATTGAAGATTCAAAGAAGTATTATCAGACACTTGGTGCGACAAGAGCCCGTGCAGAGGAAAGAATCGAGGCTGCGGTATATAACGCAACCAAGAATATCATATCTTCGATGACGCAGGATGAGATAATTGCGGCAAGAGGAACGACGTTAACGGATCTTATTACCAAGAAAGCCAATACGGATATTACGCAATATGGAATAACGGTTAAATTGGCTGAGATTAAGGCACTTGATCTCCCGGAAGATAATAAAGCCGCTGTATATGAAAGAATGATTTCCGAGCGTAATAACATCGCAGCGGGATATCTGGCAAGAGGTCTTGCGGAAGCGCAGAAGATTAAAAATGAGACAGACAAGAATGTAAGTGTTGTTACTGCAGAAGCAGAGGCGGAAGCTGCCAAGATTGAGGCAGAGGGCGAATCTGAGTATATGAGAATTCTTTCTGCTGCATATAATGACCTTGATAAAGCAGATTTTTATAATTTCATTCGTGGTCTTGATGCGTTAAAAGCGCTTATCGGAGGAGATAAGACAATCGTGCTCGACGAGAAGTCGGAGCTTGCCAAAATATTATACGGATTGAAGTAGTATAAGGGGAGACAACAATGGGTAAGCCTAAGAAACTTATTACAGACATTCAGTGTCCGAGCTGTGGTGCGCCTGCGAATTTCGATATAATTAAGCAGCAATACGAATGCGCATATTGCGGCGGTAAGGTTGCAATTAAAGAGGCTATAGAGCAGAAGAGAGGATTCAGAAAGTTACATAGTAAGAAGCTTAAGGAGACGGTCAAAGATTTCAAACTCTGCAAGACAACCTGCTCAGGCTGCGGCGCAGAGCTTGTGTTTGATGAAAATGAAGCAGTGTCAAATTGTGCTTTCTGCGGAAGAAGCCTGGTAAGACGCGATTATGTTCATAATAAAGAGCTTCCGGAGTATATAGTACCGTTTAAAATAACGATTGATGAAGCAAAAGAACAGCTCCGTAAGTGGTGCGAGAAGAATAAGCGTAAGAAAGAGGCTAAGCATATTCTTCCTTTGATCGATGAGCTTCAGGGATTCTATCTTCCGTATGAGTTTATAAGAGGCCCCGTCCATATGAAGATCTCAAGAATGGCGAACGGATCCGTGTATTCCTGCGAAGGATTTATTAACGATGAGGTTGTTAATCGTTCCAAGCAGCTTGATAATCTTCTTCTTGACGGAATGGAGCCCTTTGATTTTGACGAAATGGCGGAATTTGATTTTGCCTATGTTGCGGGACAGCGTGTTAAAACACCTGATGTGGATGATGAGATATTTGAGTATAGAGTAAGCGAAGAAGCATCAAGTTCATATGAGCCGAAAGTAAGAAAGATTCTTGAGACGAAAGCCGTATATGTTAATTCCAATGTTGAAGAAGCGGTTCGTATGCCTGTTCTTTTACCTGTATATTATGTCAACAAAGAGAATAGAGAGAAGATGTATAAGGGCAAAACTTATCCGGGTGATAACTTTGTGGCGGCAGTTAATGGCCAGACGGGTAAAGTCAGTGTCAGGGCTGAGGAAGATACGAAGTATTATTTCCTTCCATGGTGGCTTAAGGGTATATTGGCTACAATCATAGCTACAGGTGTGCTTTTTGCCGGAATGTATCTCTTTGGCGCAGAATGGGAATTGATAACCGTCGCAACAGGATGTTTCGGATTAATAGCTTTTATCGTGCTTATGTGCCTATATAGCGATACGGAACATAATTCTTTCTCCGTTGAAGCAGGACGAGAGATATTTACTTCGGGAACGCAGACCTTAAAGCGTGTTAAAGGTAAGCTTGTATGGGATGATAAGATTATCGAGCGAAAGGTTATGGACCCTGTTTTTTTCCAACAGATTAATGGTGAGCGGAAGCAGATAAGCATCAAGTTTACGTCTATTACACGTATTGTAAGAACTGTTGTAATAAGCCTCGTTGGCTTGTTTTTCCCGGTAATATGTGCGTTATTCATTAACGGATTTAACTTCGGAAAGATCTGGCTTGGTGGTTCTGCTGTATGGTTTTGTCTTGCAATTCCGTTATTGCCGGTTTTCCTCATCAAATTTGGAATTAATGAGTTATATGATAAGCCGTGGATATATATAATC
>JAILJL010000190.1 GCA_024694785.1 Lachnospiraceae bacterium | reverse complement strand
GGTATGAATTATTGTGTGAGAAATAACTCCACGGAGGACAACATATATGCCGGATAATATGAACATGAACAATGGCAACAATAACAATAATCCGAACAATAACGGAAATAATAACGGTGGCGATAATAAGAAAAAAAGCCCTAACCCGATATTAAGTTTCCTTATGGTATTGCTCGTCGGATTATTCATATTTACATTTTATCAGACGATGATATCTAATTCGCGTACGCAGGAGATATCATATACGAAGTTCATCGAACTTGTTAAAGAGGATAAGGTGGCAAGCGTATCCATAACTGCAAGGCAGTATAACATCAGGCTTAAGGCGGAGACCGGCGACAGCACGGTATACATAACCGGAGCGATAGATGATGAACTTGTATTGCCGATATTGGATGAGCATAATGTCGTATATAAGAGGGAAATCCCGAAGGATACGGCGAATTACGTATTTAATATCCTTTCAATCGTACTTCCGTTAATATTAATGTTCTGGATAGGAAGCCAGCTTGTTAAAAAGCTCGGCAGCGGAATGGGCGGCCTTGGATTAAAGAGCAATGTCAAGGTATATGTCGAGAAGGATACGGGTGTTACATTCAAGGATGTAGCGGGACAGGAGGAAGCAAAGGAATCATTGCAGGAAGTTGTGGACTTTTTGCATAATCCTAAGAAATATGCTGCAATCGGAGCGAAGTTACCAAAGGGAGCGCTTCTTGTAGGCCCTCCGGGAACAGGTAAGACACTTCTTGCCAAGGCGGTAGCAGGTGAAGCCAAGGTACCGTTCTTCTCAATCGCAGGTTCCGATTTCGTTGAGATGTATGTCGGAGTCGGAGCAAAGAGAGTAAGAGACTTGTTCCAGGAAGCATCCCGTCAGGCACCATGTATAATCTTTATTGATGAGATCGATGCAATCGGTAAGAGCCGAGATTCAAGATATGGCGGCGGTAATGATGAGAGAGAGCAGACACTTAATCAGCTTCTTTCCGAAATGGACGGGTTCGATACATCAAAGGGTATCTTAATCCTTGCAGCAACCAACAGACCTGACGTACTTGATAAGGCCTTACTTCGTCCGGGAAGATTCGATAGAAGAGTAATCGTAGACAAGCCGGATCTTAAGGGACGAATCGATACATTAAAAGTCCATAGTAAAGATGTACTTATGGATGATACGGTAGACTTCGACGAGATCGGTCTTGCAACAAGCGGAGCAGTAGGTTCCGACCTTGCCAACATGATTAATGAAGCAGCATTAAATGCGGTTAAGAACGGAAGAAAAACAGTGTCCCAGAAGGACCTTCTTGAGTCTGTCGAGACGGTTATTGCCGGTAAGGAGAAGAAAGACCGCATTATGAGTAAGGATGAGCGCAAGATAGTCGCTTATCATGAGGTCGGTCATGCACTTGCAACAGCATTGCAGAAGAATACTGAACCGATTCAGAAGATTACAATAGTACCTCGTACCAAAGGATCTCTGGGATATGTAATGCAGACCCCTGAGGAAGAGAAGTACTTGATGAGTAAGGACGAGCTTAATGCAAGACTCGTTACTTTTATGGCGGGACGTGCAGCGGAAGAGATAGTATTTAATTCCGTAACAACAGGCGCATCCAATGATATAGAGCAGGCAACCAATATCGCAAGGGCGATGATTACTCAGTATGGTATGAGTGACCGTTTCGGCCTTATGGCGCTTGAATCCGTAGAGAGTAAGTATTTAGACGGAAGGTCGGTTCTTAACTGCGGAGAAGCAACTGCATCCGAGATTGATGTTGAGGTTAAGGAACTTCTTAAGAGAAGTTACGAGACCGCCAAGATCTTACTTAGCGAGAATCGCGAAGTGTTAGACAGAATCGCGGAATTCCTGATTGAGAAAGAATCGATCACAGGCAAAGAATTTATGAGTATTTTTAATGCGGTAAAAGGCATTGAAGGCGCGGAAGAGAATATATTCGTAGAAGAATAATATGGGCTTTGATTTTGAGAGTGAACTTAAGAAATTACCGGCTAAGCCGGGCGTATATATAATGCACGGTGAGGGAGACGAGATTATCTATGTAGGTAAGGCTGTCTCTCTTAAGAACCGCGTACGTCAGTATTTCCGCCCGGGCCAGGACGGCAGAATCAAGATTGAGAAAATGATGCCACATGTAACGAGATTTGAGTATATCGTTACGGATTCGGAACTCGAGGCGCTTGTCCTCGAGAATAACCTCATCAAGGAGCACTCTCCGAGATACAATACAATGCTTAAGGATGGCAAGACCTATCCTTTTATTCGTGTGACATTAGAAGACGATTACCCTCGTCTTCTTTTTTCACGCCAAATGAAGAAGAATAAGTCGAAGTATTATGGTCCTTTTACTTCTGCGGCAGCAGTCAAGGATACGATCAATCTATTACAAAAGCTCTATCACATAAGAAACTGTAATCGTACGATAGATGAAACAAAGCCTACGAAGCCCTGCCTGTATTATCAGATGAAGATGTGCGATATGCCGTGCAATAATGGAATTACCAAGGGCGAATATCGTAAGAATGTGGATAAGGCCATTAACTTCCTTGAGGGCGATTATAAGGGCGTGGTCTCGGGACTTACCGATAAGATGAATGCTGCAGCGGAAGATATGAACTTCGAGGATGCAGCAATCTACAGAGATCTTATAGAGTCGGTTAAGCATGTGATAGAGAAGCAGAAGATCAATAATTCCGATTTCGAGGATAGAGATATAGTTGGAATTGCGGTAGAAGATAATGATGCAGTTATACAGATATTCTTTATAAGAAACGGCCGCATGATGGGACGGGAGCACGTATATATGAGCATAGCCGAGGGTGATGGGGAAGATGAGATAATGGAAAGTTTCTTGACCCAGTATTATGGCGGAACTCCGTATTTACCGCATGAGATAATGACGGAGATAAGACCTTCCAATGCAGAGGAGATAGAAGAGTGGCTTACCAAGCGTCGAGGCAAGAAACTATCCATAGTCGTGCCTAAGATAGGTAAGAAAGAGAAGTTGGTAAATCTTGCGAAGACCAACGCAACCATGCTTTTAAAACAGAATAAAGAACAAATCAAAAGAGAAGAAGCGCGCACAAAGGGCGCAATGCGGGAACTGTCGGAACTTCTTAAATTACCGCCTCTGTCTCGTGTGGAAGCTTTTGATATATCCAATATAAGCGGATTCTTAAGCGTAGGCTCGATGGTTGTCTTTGAAGACGGCAAGCCGAGGAAGAACGATTATAGGAAATTCAGGCTAAAGACTGTTACCGGGCCTGATGATTATGCATCCATGTATGAGGTGCTGACAAGAAGATTTACCCATGGCATGGCGGAGGCAGAGGAGCTTGAAGATAAGGATTACGGAAGCTTCACGAGATTCCCGGATGTAATATTCATGGATGGCGGTAAGGGACAGGTCAATATCGCCGAGCGTGTGATGGCAGAGCTTAATCTAACCATTCCCATTGCGGGAATGGTTAAGGATGATAATCACAGGACACGCGGCATCTATTATAAAGGCAAGGAGATGCCTATAGATACGGCATCCGAAGGCTTTAAGCTTCTTACAAGAATACAGGACGAAGCTCACAGATTTGCCATTGAGTATCACAGAATGCTGCGTTCCAAGAATCAGGTACATTCCATATTGGATGATATCCCGAATGTCGGTGCCAAGAGAAGAAATGCACTTATGAAGGCGTTTGAGTCGATAGAAGAGCTTCGCGCAGCAAGCGTGGAAGATATATTAAAAGTTCCCGGATTCAATAGACTGTCGGCGCAATCAGTGTTTGATTATATGCATATGATGTGATACAATTTAAATGTATGTGGGCAAGTGGCGCCTGCAGGTACGTAAGTTAAAGGAAAGAGCATGGAACCGTTAAGAATAAGCACACTTATCGAGCACTTTCAATTGAATAGATTCAACCCTTCCGTTAACATAGATCACATGTATGTAACGGAATCGGATGTTAATCGTCTGGCGTTACAGCTTACCGGTTTCTTTGATTATTTTCAGGAGACAAGAGTCCAGATAATCGGTCGTGTAGAGAGCTCGTATCTTGATACGGTAAATGCACGGGACAAAAGTGCGGTATACGAGAAGTTATGCTCGTATAATATTCCGTGTATAATCTTTACCAGAGATATTAAGCCGGATGATGAATTGCTTGAACTTGCGACAATGCACAATATTCCGATTCTGGGAACAGGCCGTGCAACAAGTGCTTTTCTCGTAGAGATTATCAATTACCTGAATGAGCACTTTGCTCCGTCAATAACGGTACATGGTGTGCTGGTTGATATCTACGGCGAAGGAGTATTGATTACCGGTGAGAGCGGTATCGGTAAGAGCGAAGCTGCTCTTGAGCTTGTACGACGCGGTCACAGACTCGTTGCGGATGATGCCGTTACGATTAAGAGAATTAACGATACGACACTTGTGGGAAGTGCGCCTTCGATAACGAAGTATCTTCTTGAAGTGCGCGGTATCGGAATCATAGATGTTAAGATGCTTTTCGGTGCGGAATCCGTACTTGAATCGCAGAATATAGATCTTGTAATCGAGCTTACCGAATGGGATGGCACGAAGGAATATGACAGGATAGGACTTGAAGACGAATACAAGGAATATCTTGGCAACAAGGTAGTATATCAGCTTCTTCCGATAAGACCGGGACGTAATACGGCGGCTATATGCGAGGTTGCGGCGGTTAATCACAGACAGAAGAAGATGGGATATAATGCAGCAGAGGAGCTGTATAGAAGAGTACAGGAGAATATCGACAAAGAGTAGTGTTCGCGAAATTTGGCGTTATCAATATTATAATACAAAGGGGGACTAGACCATGGAGCGTAAGAACGCATGGGAAAAGTACGACAAGAAGGGCCTTAAGAAAGTCATGGACTTTGCAGAGGGCTATCGTAAGTTTATCTCAGACTGCAAGACGGAAAGAGAAAGCGTAGACGGTATTATTGCAATGGCGGAAGCAGATGGTTTCAAGGATCTTGATGCGATCATCAAGAAGGGAACCAAGCTTAAAGCCGGTGACAGAGTATATGCCAACAATATGGGTAAGACTTTGGCACTTTATGTAATCGGTAAGGATGCTATGGAGAATGGTATGAACATCGTTGGTGCACACCTTGATTCTCCGAGACTCGACTTAAAGCAGAATCCTATGTATGAGGATACTAATTTTGCTTTACTCGATACACATTACTATGGTGGCGTTAAGAAGTATCAGTGGGTTACAATTCCGCTTGCGCTTCACGGCGTAGTAGCAAAGAAGGACGGAACTGTAGTTAAGATCGCTATCGGCGAGAAGCCTAACGATCCTGTATTTACGATTACAGATCTTCTTATTCACTTATCGGCAGACCAGATGGCTAAGAATGCAGCTAAGGTTGTTGAAGGCGAGAGCCTCGATGTTCTTATCGGTTCCATTCCCGGACCTGAGAAGGACAAGGATAAGAAGGATATTAAAGAGCGCGTTAAGGCTAATATCTTAGAGATTATCAAGAAAGAGTACAAGTTTGAAGAGGAAGACTTCTTATCCGCAGAGATTGAAGTTGTTCCGGCAGGTCCTGCAAGAGACTTGGGATTCGACCGTTCAATGATCTTAGGTTACGGCCATGATGACAGAGTATGTTCATATCCTTCATACAAGGCATTACTTGATATCGGTACACCGAAGAAGACAGCTTGCTGCTTACTCGTTGATAAGGAAGAGATCGGTTCTGTAGGTGCAACAGGTATGCAGTCCAAATTCTTCGAGAACGTAACTGCTGAGATTATGAATCTTACAGGCAAGTATTCAGAGCTTCTTTTAAGAAGATGCTTAAAGAATTCCTGTATGCTTTCATCAGATGTATCTGCAGGTTACGATCCGCTCTTCCCTTCAGTAATGGAGAAGAAGAATTCCGCATTCCTCGGCAAGGGTCTTTGCATCAATAAGTACACAGGCTCCAGAGGAAAGGGTGGCTCTAATGATGCCAATGCAGAGTATATGGCTAAGATCAGAAAGATCTTTGATGATGCCGATGTATCATTCCAGACCGCAGAGCTTGGTAAGGTTGACCAGGGTGGCGGCGGAACAATCGCTTACATCCTTGCACAGTATGATATGAACGTAATCGACAGTGGTGTTGCAGTACTTTCAATGCATGCACCTTGCGAGACAATCAGTAAGGTAGACCTTTACGAAGCATTATTAGGTTATGTTGCATTCTTAAAGAACGCATAAAAGGAGTATTACTTGTACGAAGAATTTAAGGAACGCTTAAGTTCCATAATAAGTACAGGGATTATAGAGAATGAATTAATGAACAGGCACACCACCTTTAAGGTTGGTGGGCCTTGTTCAGTCTTTATTAGTCCTAAGATTGAAGAGATTCCTTCGGTGCTTAAGCTGTGTAAGGAATATGAGATGCCATATCTTATTCTGGGTCGCGGAAGCAACATATTGGTTGCGGATAAGGGGTATGACGGCCTTGTTATAGAGATGGGCGAAGAGAATAGACAGATTACCATTAGTGGTACGACAATAACAGCCGGTGCAGGTGCGACACTTACGGCGGTTGCAATGGCTGCTTACGAGAGCGGACTTGCGGGATTTGAATTTGCATCCGGCATTCCTGGCTCTATAGGCGGCGGATTGTTCATGAATGCCGGAGCTTATGGTGGCGAGATGAAGGATGTTGTGGTATCTGCAAAGGCAATTGACGAAGAGGGGAACTTCGTTATGATTAACGCGGATGATATGAACTTATCCTACCGCCACAGTCGTTTCATGGAGGATAATCTTATTATAACTTCCGTAACCATTAATCTTACGGAGGGTAATAAGGACGAGATCAAAGCTCTTATGGACGATTATAACGGAAGGCGTAAAGAGAAGCAGCCGCTTGGTTTCCCGAGTGCGGGAAGCTTTTTTAAAAGACCGGAAGGTAATTTCGCAGGTAAGCTTATTGAGGATGCGGGCCTAAAAGGTTTAAGAGTCGGTGGGGCGGAGGTATCGAGCAAGCACTGCGGATTTATTATAAATGTCGATAATGCGACGAGTGATGATATAATTAAGTTAATGAATAAAGTTCAGGACGAGGTAAAAGCGCAGTCCGGTATCATGTTAGAGCCGGAAGTTAAATTCATCGGAGAATTTTAAGTGCGCCAAGTATCGTCCCGGGGTGAACAAAGGGAGAGGCTATGGAGATTGTCATTTTAACCGGTATGTCCGGGGCAGGTAAAAGTACGGCATTGAAGATGATGGAAGATATGGGATATTATTGTATTGATAATCTTCCTATTAAACTCGTTGCCGAATTCGACGAAGCTTCGGAGTCATATGTAACTGAGGTTGATAAGATCGCATTTGGAATTGATGTGCGTAATTTCAATCATATCGGTGATCTGCTTAATGCAATTAATGCTCTTAAAGAGAGAAATATGTCGGTCAGGGTCTTATTCCTTGATGCCGAAGACGATATCCTTATAAGGAGATATAAGGAGACAAGACGCTCACATCCGCTTGCTTACAATAAGCGTGTGGAAGACGGAATAGAAGAAGAGAGAGATAAGCTTGAAGTCATTAAAGCGTCAGCTGATTATATAATCGATACAAGCCATATTTTGACGCGTGACTTAAGGGCTGAGCTTGAGAAGATATTTATCGAAGATCAGCGATTTGTCAATCTCTTTGTTACCATTGTCTCGTTTGGATTTAAATATGGAATCCCGACGGATGCGGATATGGTATTTGATGTAAGATTTCTCCCGAATCCTTATTATGTGGAGGGCCTGCGGGCTTTAAGCGGTAACGATAAGGAGGTTCAGGATTATGTAATGTCATCTCCGGAGGCAGGTATTTTCCTTGATAAGCTTGAGGATATGGTAAGATTCCTTATTCCGAATTACATCAAGGAGGGCAAGACTCAGCTTGTAATCGGAGTGGGGTGTACGGGCGGAAGACACAGATCCGTTACCCTTGCCAATGCTTTATATGACAGACTCAAAGAGAAGTCTTCATACGGATTAAGAGTTGAACATCCGGACCTAAGAAGAGACGGAGCCAGATAATATATGTCATTTTCATCCAGCGTTAAAGAAGAGCTTTCAAGAGAGATAAGTAAAGCCAGACATTGTCAAATAGCGGAGATAGCAGGTATAATTTCCTTTGCGGGTACGGTTAATGCCGAAGATAAGCATGTGGTGCTTAATGTATATACCGAGAATGTTATACTTGCCAAGAGATATTTTGAGCTTGTACGTAAGGCTTTTAAAGTAAAGCCCGAACTTATAGTCAAGAATCGTAATTCGGGGCACAGGATGTACCGGATTACGGTTATGGAAGACGAGAATACTCCGAAGATGTTCGAAGCCTTGAAGTGGCAGGTGGAGAATACGGCCGGAGAGATTAGAATAGAGGAGCCGGTCAATAAGTTATTGTTAATGAAAAGTTGCTGTAAAAGAGCCTACCTTAGAGGAGCTTTTTTTGCTGCAGGTTCGATAACGGATCCCGGCAAAGGATACCATCTTGAGATAGTATCGCCGAATGAAGAGAAGGCAGATAGGATAATATCCGAATTTGCGTATTTTGGCATAGAAGTTAAGACGGTAATGCGTAAAGGGCACGTGGTATGTTATATTAAAGAGGGAGAGAGAATCTCTGATGCGCTTAATGTAATAGGTGCGCATACGGCTTTGATGGAGCTTGAGAACGTGCGAATAATTAAAGAAGTACGTAATGATGTGAACAGACGTGTTAACTGCGAGACTGCGAATATTAATAAGACGGTTAACGCGGCGGTTCGACAGATTGAAGATATAGAATATATAGAAGCACATCTTGGACTTGAGAATCTGCCGCCGGCTTTGCAGGAAACTGCGCGGAAAAGGCTGGAGAATCCGGAAGCGCCATTAAAAGAGCTTGCCGGGCTGTTAGATGATAATTGCGGTAAATCAGGTCTTAATCACAGGCTGAAGAAGCTCCGTGCGATTGCGGATGACTTGCGGCTTACATATGGAGGGTAATATGCTTAAAAAAGACATAGTTTCAGGGATTTCGGCAGTAAAAGAAGACAGGGTTGTTGCCGAGATTGTATCGATAGCCAATACATATCGTTCAAGAATTTACTTTGAGACGGAAAGTAAGGTTATCAATGCCAAGAGTATCATGGGAATGATGACGCTTAATCTTCTTGCGGGTAACAGAGTGAGTATATCCATAGAAGGAGAAGATGAGAACAAGGCAATGGAGGCAATAGAGAATTTTCTTCTTGGAAGATAGGAGCTATGATATATGTTTAGAAAAAAGTGTCTGTTCGTATTTAATCCGCATTCCGGTAAGGAGCAGATTAAGCCGAAATTATTGCAGATAATAGATACTTTTACCAAGGCGGGATATGACGTAACGGCATATCCTACACAGGCAAGAGAAGATGCATATCATAAAGTGGTCGAAGATGGTAACGTATACGATCATATAATCTGTTCCGGCGGAGACGGAACTCTTGATGAGACCGTATCCGGCATAATCAAAGCTAATATCGATACCAACCTGGGTTATATCCCGGCGGGGTCCACCAATGATTTTGCACATTCTCTCGGTATCCCCAAAGATATGCTCAAGGCTGCGGATATTGCGGTTAACGGAGAACCGATACTGGTTGATGTGGGTGAACTTAACGGTAAGACATTCGTATATGTGGCGGCGTTTGGGATTTTTACCGATGTATCATATCAGACTGATCAGGGTCTTAAGAATATGCTGGGTCATGCGGCGTACATATTGGAAGGGGCCAAGAGCCTTAACAGAGTTAAGACATACGATGTTAAAGTCACAACAGATGACGAGATATATTCCGGTGAGTGGATATATGGAATGGTATCGAATTCCAAGTATGTAGGCGGAATGAAGATACTTAACGGAAGACATACGGAGCTTGATGATGGTGTGTTCGAGATGACGCTGATTAAAGCACCGAAGAATCCTATAGATTGGAACGAGACTTTGGGTTGTCTTGTAATTGGTGAGGCCGATGGCAGGAATGTGATCACGGCCAGGACATCGAAGATAACCTTTGAATTTGAGAATGCGGCACCATGGACTATCGACGGCGAATTCGGCGGTGAGTATAAGGAAGTAACAATCAGGAATCTGGCAAGAAAGATTGCCGTTATGGTTAAAGCAAAGAGATAATCTGGTAATGGTTGAGGGCGTGTCATATGGAAGACAGAGTATTATTTATAAGCAGTCACCCGGATGTTATCGAGGAATTTACAAGTGCATATGCAAGTGAGGACTTTCAGGTAGAGGTTGCACATTCCGGAGTTGAGGGTGTGCGTAAGATAGCTGCGGCAACTTATAAAGTGGTTGTAACCAATTTGCGTCTTCCGGATATTGATGGTATCAAGATAGTTCAGTATCTTAATAAGACTTTGCCGAATACGGTGTGTATCGTATATACTACGAAGTTAAATACGGGACAGGCAGCCTTTCTTATTAATAAAATGCATGTATTTAAGGTCTTCCTGCGTCCTGCCGATTATAGCGGAGAGATGCTTGATGCTATACAGCAGGCATTTGAGAAGTACAATGTGGTGGAAGCCGATGAGGGAGACGTCAAAGAGGCTGTTGACTATGAGGAAGAACAGCGCGTAAGATACAGGGAACTGGTTGCGGCGATTATAGATAAGAATGATGCACAGTCACTGATAAAAAGCTGCGCAGAAGCGATATTTGAGGCGACAACATCATTCAATACCAAGCTTACGGAAGGCGAGAGGCTTAAGCTTCTTGCGCTTGAGAATAAGATTATTTCAAAAGCTCTGAAAGAAAGCGAGAAGACGATTCCGGATCTTATGTCACTTGAAGTGGTGCTTAGAGGTAATTTCTTTGATAATGCACAGGGAAGAAGCTATAAGATGGAAGTGGAATCTAATGTGGTCAAGCTTCCGGGCGACTTCATATTGAAGTTATACTTGTGTCTATGCTTTGTAATTGAATATGTTAATATGTTCAGTAAAGAGTATGAGATGGATATTAACGTGGAATTCGAGACAAGTACGCGAATTACTGTAACTGCGGTATTTAAATTTCCAAAAGAGGCGTATAGAAGCGAGAACGCAAATGCATTCGAAGAAGCCGCGCGCCTTATGTATGATGGGCTTATAAAGGCTAATTGTACGGAGCTTGATACGATGTTTGTACCAAATGAGATGTCATTTAAGATGTCTCTTGACGCGGGAGCGGAAGCGATCTTTGAAAGACGTAATTAGAATTAAGAAACCCGGGAGGATAACCTCCCGGGTTTAATTATTTTATGGTTCTCCGGGGTCGTCCGGAGAGTAGCCGTTCTTG
>JAILJL010000179.1 GCA_024694785.1 Lachnospiraceae bacterium | reverse complement strand
AAGGTAGTTCTTACAATGATTCGCGAGGGATATAACCCTCTTAATGTGGAATTAACCGAATTGAACGATAAGGCGACCGAGATCAGAGAGAGAATCGGAGATAACGGCAGCGAGAAATACAGTAAGTTTCTGTATGATCTTAGTAAAAAAGACGGGATTACCGAAGAAGAGCGCGAGTCCTATATGGGTATCTACCGACTCTTAAGACAGGTGGAGAAGTCTGACGGAGCGGTAATCGGAGCTGCAGTCGCAAGTAATGCCGAGCTTACGCTAAAAAATCTTATTACAGAAGTAAGAAGCCGTAATACGGGACACATCAATAAGCGTGTGGATGACGAGCTTGCAGCATCAGAAAAGCGCGTGGTTGCAGACCTTTCCATTACGGAGCAGGTTAATAGCGCGTACGAAGTATATGCATTAAAGAATGCGCTTGAAGAGATAAGTGTCGAATCACTTGTTAAGATGAGCGAAGAGAATACTGACGGTAAGGCCATTCTTGATAAGACACCGGAAGAGTTCATAGAGAGCCTAAGGCTTATAAATGAGGATATTAAGGAAGAAGAATCCGTAGAAAGCAAAGAACGAATAATTGAGAACCTTAAGATATTGGAAACCGACGAAGAGGTAAGAGAATATCTTACTGCCATCGAGGCACCAAAGTCGATCGAAAATATCGAGGCTATGTATAACTTCTTTAAGTTAAACAGAACCTACAGCAAGTTATATGATGAGGTGAATTCACTTTCAAAGCAGGAGAAGTTTAATTTCCTTAAAGCGGAAGCGTTGAAGAATTTTGAAGAGAATATCGAGTCGCCGACTGCTATGGGCGAGTCGCTTGAAGATCTTGAAGAGCTTGCGACAGAAGTTATGGACACTATGGAATTCGAAGATGAACCAAGAGATGTCGATCTTGATGCAATGCGAATGGTGTGCAGGCAGATAGGATTATTTACTGATGCAGCAAAAAAGGAAGATTTTGCAATCCCTGTTTTAATTAAGGGAAAGATGGGAACCGTGTCTTTAAAGATAGTTAAAGGCAAGAAAGACAAGGGCAAGGTTACGATAACGTCGCATCTTCCGAATGAGAAGGATATTGCGGCAGAATTTAAAGTACAAAACGGCGATATAAAAGGTTATTTCGTCACGGATGATGAAGAGCTTTTTAACGATATGAAAGACGCCGAGGACAGAATGAAAGAGCTTATGAGCGAGAATGAAGAATTGAAATCGTTTGATTTCTCACTTAACGGAATTAAGAGCAATACCGTATCGCTTACGGGATTCAGAAAAGACGCAGCAAAGGGTCTTGAAACAGCCGATGAGGACAGCAATGTACTTACGGAAAGTTTGTACGGAATCGCGAAAGTTTTCATTACGGTTCTTAAGAGAAGTTAGGAACTGTCCGAAATAGTAATTATAAGATTGTTAACACAAGGAAGTGTAAGCATCGTATAAAGGAATTTACAAGTTAAGGCAAAGGAGATGTTTACATGAAGATTAATTATAATATGTCAGCCTATACGGCTAATGCACGTCTATTACAGAATGAAGACCTTCTTACAAAGTCATTGGAAAGATTGTCTTCGGGTTACAGAATCAATCATGCAGCAGATGATCCTGCAGGCATGGCGATTTCCGCGAAAATGAAATCCCAGATTAAAGGTCTTGAACAGGCAAGCCGCAATTCTTCAGATGGTATATCTGTATTACAAACAACGGAAGGCGCCTTAAATGAGGTTAACTCCATTATTCAGAGAATGAGAGAATTGGCAGTTCAGTCCGGAAATGATACTTATACACACGAGGATCTTCAGGCAATGCAGGATGAGATTGTTGCCCTTAAGGAAGAAATCGATAGAATTTCAAAAGACACCGAATTTAATAAACTTCGTGTACTTGATGGTTCAATGAGTGCGGGAATTTATGCGGATACGCGAGATATAACGCTTGCGGAGGTAAGTTCGACAGTTAGGCCGGATATATATAACTTTGCTATTGACTCGGATGCGGAACGAGCTATGTATATAAGTAATGGCTGCAGTGCTTTTACCGGAGACGAAGCAGGAACCATAAGTATTAATGGTTCTAAGGTTAAGTTCACCGGCGAAGAGACGTTAGTAGAAGCATATGAGAAATTAAGAGACGCAGCCGAGATCGGTGAAGTGACGGTTATGCCGGTTGATACAGGCGCACCACGTGATTATACCGAGAATGCAAAGACAAACGGCGTGGCACCGGACAATAATCCTATAGCAGCAGGAACAACATTCGGTTTCTTCTCCAAATTTACCGGAAGCTCCGAGAAGGTTATTATAGAATGTGATAATCCGAACCTTATTGCAAAGCTCGGAATTACTCTTCCTGTTGAGGTAAAAGGTAAAGACGTTGAGGTGGCGATGGTTAATACGGACCCTGACAAGCCACAGTTTTCACCGCTTGCAACTCTTTCAACAAAGGGTAATATGGTAAAAGTTACGGAGATGGATGGTCGTTCCATAAGCTTTAAGGTAGAGGATGGAGCTTATCACAGGGCAAATACGGTACCCGGAGCATCTAGTCCTATACCGGTATCGCTTAATGTGACAGATATAGGAAAAATGGTATTCCAGGTTGGCGCTAACGAGCATGAGATAATTGCAATAGATATTCCTGAGATTTCGACAAGATCGCTTTATATCGAGGACGTTGATGTAACTACAATTAACGGTACGGACAGAGCGCTCGAGGCATTAGATAATGCGCTTGCCAAGGTCACGGCCGTAAGATCTGCAATTGGTGCGGTTCAGAACAGACTCGATTATGCGGTAGATAATTTGTCCGAAACAGACCTTGATATGTCATCGGCATTATCGAGAATAGAAGACGTTGACATGGCAACTGAAATGTCGACATATACTCAGATGAATGTGCTTGTGCAGGCGGCAACGTCGGTACTTGCGCAGGCAAATGATATTCCGCAGCAGGTGTTACAGCTTTTGCAGTAAGGTGAGATAGATGAAGTTAGAGAAAAAGAAAGAGTATAAGGAACGGATAATCGCAGCCAACAGAAGCGAACTTATCGTAGTTATGTACGAGATGGCGTTTTCTTACATGGAAGATATGTATGAAAGCTTTGATAAGGGCGATTGGGATGAGGCAAAGGAATCAATAAGCAATGCAGAAGCGATTATAAGGAGACTTATAGAAGATCTTGACTTTAATTATGATTTGGCGAAACAGTTATATCCGCTCTATGAATTTGTATTAAGACGACTTGCGCTTGCACGTATTAAGAAGAGTAAAGAGCCTGTTAAGGAAGCTGAAATTATCTTGAGAACCTTATATAAGGGTATGGTTGAGATGGCTTCAAAAGATACGTCACCTTCTCTGATGCAGAACAGGGAAGATACTTATTTTGGTTTAACCTATGGTAAAAGCGCCTTAAATGAGATATCAACGGGCGTAAGTAAGCGAGGATTCTTTGCTTAACAGATGTGGTAGTTTATTAAAATTTAATAATTTACGAGAGGACGATCCTAAGTGATCGTCCTTTTTTATTATATTTTTATTATTTGTTCGGTTGTAAAGATGAGTTTTTGAAACTATAATTCGAAGTACACTTAAGCGAAAGGAATGAACGGTATAGATAGATACGGATTTCTTATTCCGTATTCGGTTATTGCTTCTTATTTCGATATTAAGAGTCATAAGATACCCAATGAAGTCACTTTATTCGGAGTTATTTCCTGCGGTATGTACAGGCTTTTGTTCTTAAGGCAATCGCTTGGGGATATGATCATCAATACTTTAATAGCGATTGCGATTCTTATAATGTATGCCCTTAATCAATTAGGCGGGGGCGATATCAAATTAATTTCCACGATTATTATATTAATGAAATGGGAGGAGACGGCGAACTGGCTTATGCTATCGGTTTTGGCGCAGGCAGGACTCTTTGCGGTCACGCATAGAAAGAGGCTTCCTTTTGCACCTGCCCTTAGTATAGGACTTATTATAACCGGATTGGGAATATGATAAAGAGATATTTACTTATCAGAGATAATGAGAAGGAATTTGCTGCAAGACTTATCAATCGTCTTAATGACTTATACGGAGAGGTTGATATTCTGGTAATCTACGAAGACGAGGCTGCAGAATTTGGCGAAGATGAGCTTTTCATATTCTCTGATGAAAGAAGTGATGACGATAACAAGATATATAAGTTCCAGAAAGCTGCGGATATAAGACGGGAGATATATGCAAAGAGCGGTGGGTACGAAGCTCTTCCGACAGGCAGGAAGACAGGAATTACAATACTTGTTACACCATCCGGTAATGCCAACCAGCGAAGGTATATGTATGAGGAAGCTGTAAGAAGGGGTGAGAAGGAATCGGTACTTCTTATCAATGTCGGGTTCTTCTGTGAGAATAAGAGTGAAGTCGGAGCTATAGGCTTATCCGAATTGTGTTTTGAGCTATATAAGGGACTTGGAAGTTCTATAGATAAGCCATATATAGATAAGGCGATATATACGGAAAACGGGATTGATATTTTACGTCCGTTCTCTTCGCCGGTGCATCTTATGCAACTTAAAGGTGAACTTGCGGAGTTAATCAATATAATAGAGAAAGCGTGTAAGTATGATGAACTATTCATTTCTGTTGAGACACTGTTTCCGAGAATTGACGAGCTTATGGCAAGGGCCGCGGAAGTGATTATTCTTAAGGCATCGGCTGAAGAGGAGGCGGAGGATGTTGCATTGACCGGACTGCGTGAGTATATATTACATGCAGGAACAGCAATAGAAAGAATTAAGGAGAGAACGATAAGTTGCCTAATTACGGAGAACTGAAGAGAAGAGCGATCGGACTTCTCGAACAAGGAGGCAATGCCTATCTTACGGATGCTGAAGATGGTCGCGTTAAAGAAGCTATAAGGGCGGTAATCTCTACCGAGCAGCGTAGGGAGGGGATGAGTTTCTATGAATGGGAGAAGGCTGAGAAGCGCTTGTATTATGCCATGCGTGGTTATGATGTAATAGAAGAGCTTATGGAGGATGATGAAGTATCGGAGATTATGATCAATGGGATGGAGTCGATTTTCTATGAGAAAGGAGGCGTACTTTATAGATTTTCCGAGAATTTCGAGTCCGAGGAAGATATCTATCTTATGATAGAGCGCATAGTATCTAAGCATAACAGGAAAGTTAATTTAAAGGAGCCTATTGTTGATACGAAATGTCCGGACGGCAGCAGGGTTCATGTTGTGTTGCCTCCGGTATCGGTTACAGGGCCGGTTGTTACTATACGAAGGTTTTTAAGTAAAGCAAGAACCCTTAAGGATCTGATCGAATGCGGAGGAATAAGTAACAAAGCGGCCGAATTCCTAAGGAAAGCCATTAAGGACAGGAAGACGATCCTGGTGTCAGGCGGGACTTCGTCCGGTAAGACAACGCTACTTAATGCGCTTATAGATGAAATAGATGAAGATGAAAGGATAATAACCATAGAAGATTCAGCGGAATTAAAGCTTGACGGAAGAGAGAATGCCATTTCACTTGAATGCAGGAACAAGACTGCGGAGGGGTTAAGCGAGATTACACTAAGGGATCTTATTAAGGCTTCCTTAAGGATGCGGCCTGACAGGATAATTGTAGGAGAAGTAAGAGGAGCGGAGGCTTTAGATCTTATGCAGGCCCTTAATACAGGACATGAAGGTTCGTTATGTACACTTCATGCGAATTCCTGTACGGATGCGCTACTTCGTCTTAAGATACTTATGCTTATGGGAATGGAACTTCCGATGGAAGCGATAATATCCCAGATAGTTGCAGGTATAGATTATATAGTTCAGATGAAAAGGGATGGTAACGGGAGAAGGGAGGTAAGCGAGATAATCAGATTATGCGGTGCGGAAAATGGAGAGATTATATCGGAAAGAATAGATATAGATTGATAGACGGCGCTTTGATGTATTCTCTGGGTGTTATAGGGATTGCGATTATATCGTATTTATTCTTTTCCGACATAAGATTCATTTTGCTTCTTTTGGGATTATTGATTCCTTATGCGAAGATTGGGGGAAAGATGAGACGAAAGAGGAAAAAGAAGGCGTTTTGTCTTGATTTCAAGGAATTTCTTCAGATGTTTGAGGCAGAGGTCGCAGCCGGGGCGTCGCCGGAGAGTGCGGTTACTGAGCTTGCGGATAAGATCAGGGGACGGGTATCAGAACAATCGCTGATAATCGGTGATATAAGAAGGGTAGATAAGCGCCTGTCACTTGGAATGTCTATTGAGGAAGCATTATTGAAATGGGCGGATGAGCGTAAGGAAGAGCACCTCGAGATGTTTGCGGAAGTTTTCTCGTATGGCAAAAGGGTGGGCAAGAATATCGCGGAATTAACTTTTAAGACGGAAGAGCTTATAAGCAATGATATAGAAAGTGCGGAAGAGGCAAAGAATATAATGTCCGAAGCAGTTACGGAACAGAGGATAATGTCTTTAATGCCGGTATTTTTCCTGTTTTATATAAGATTAACAACAGGAGATTATCTTGACATTCTATATACAAATGCAGGCGGATATCTTTTTATGGGAGCCTGCCTTGTTCTATACATTATAGCGGTTATGTGGGGCATTAAGATAACGGAGGAAGATGAGTGAGACTTGCCGGAAAGATATGGAAGGCTGCTGCAGCGATTAAGCGAAAGCTTATATTGATTAATGCTGTTTCGATTGTGCTATTCGTATGTGCGATATTTATTTACCCAAAGGGGGACAGGCGCCCCGTATTCATTATAATTCTGGAAATTATATGTTCTGTTCTTTTAATCTTCAATGTGGTGGAGAAGGAGAAGGAAAGGGAAAAAGAAAGGGAGAAACAGTTACGGAGCCGGTATCCGAAGCTGATATACGCCCTAACGGCATATACAGAAGGGGGAATGAGCGGAAGAGAGGCCTTAAAAAGAGTGACCAGGCGCGAGATTATAGGAGAAGGAGTTCTGTTTGCGGAACTTAGCCGATTGAATTATGAACTTGATAACGGACTTGGTATGGAGAAAGCATTACTTATGTTTGCAAGCAGAATAAGAGTCGGTGAGTATAAGAAGCTTGCCGGGCTTCTGGTACAAAATGAGAGAAAAGGCAGTGTTAAGCTTTCCGAAGTGCTGGCAATGGAACTTTTGGAGGCTTCGAATAATAAGATTCGATTAATCAAAGAGCAGAGTGAGGCCAGGAAGGTTAAGATGCTGTTGCCCATAACGATGCTGCTTCTTGTGGTCATTATGATACTTATGGGCCCGGCATTTATTCAATTAAAAGGTATATAGGAGGTAGAGGAATGAATTTTTTAAGGAAACTGCTAATAAACGAGGATGGAATTACGACGGTGGAACTTATATTGGTGCTTGTCGTGTTGATTGCCATTGTGCTGATTTTCAAGGAGCAGCTCCTATCATTGGTAGACAATATATTCGATACGATTACGAAGGGTGCGGGAGAGATCAGTGCATAGAAGACGCAGTAAAAAGGGCGTAATCACGATATTTTCCGCGATAAGCTTTGCGCTTACCGTTTCGTTATTCTTGTCGCTTCTGGAAAGCGCGAGAATACAGGGAATGAAGTACTTTTATCCCGAGTATGTGAATCTTCAATCGGATAATATACTTGCACATTATAACGTGGACATATACGAGAAATTCGGGATATTCGGAAGATATAATGACGGCAATATGGAAGAGACACTTAATGAGTATCTTAACAGAGACGAGAACCTCGATGAGAGAGATCTTCTTAAAGGGAAAAGCGCAAAGGTAACGGATCTTAAGCTTAAGCTAATGACGGATGATGATGGGGAAGCATTCCAGCATTTGGCGGCCTCTTATATGAAAGCGATATTTCCTGATGTGTTTTCGGAGAAAGTAAATGAGTTTCTTTCAAATTTCAATGAAGTATCTGAGTACATGGACGGCAATAAGCTTATGGAGCACATAGATGCCGCGATAGACGCGGTTCTTAAGGCTATGGCAATTGCAAGGAGCAGATTATATAAGACATTTATTGATGCAGACGGAAATGAGGTAACGCAGGAAGATCCGGAGATGCGGGCTGCGATCGAGAGGCTTGAAGGATGCGGGATTATTGAGGCGAAAGAACAGATTGAGCATTTTTCCATATTAAGCCTTCTTCCGGAAGGGTCTATGGTATCAAAAGGGCGTAAAATACGATATGAACCGATAGAAAGAAGGGAATTGAAAAGTGGTGATATGGAACCGGTAAGTACCGACAGAACGGAATATTGTTTGACATTACTTTATGCGGGAAGTACTTTAAGAAGTTTTCTTGATGGTTGTATGGAAGTATCCGAGGGTGAAGAGTTTAAGCCGAATAACGAGGGGCTTATATATGAGCTTGAGTATCTTTGCGCCGGTACGGATTCAGATGAAGAGAATCTTTCTTATGCCGCAAAAAGAGTCTATATCTTACGGTCTGCCATAAGATTTCTTGCAAATCTTATGGATCCTTCTAAGGTTGATACAGCATATGGCCTTGCGGTAATGCTGGTTGGATTTACCGGGTTACCGTTTCTTATTCCGCTTGTCAAGCTCGGTATTCTTATATGCTGGTCGCTGGTGGATGCGATTAGTGACTGCAGGATGCTGTTCTCGGGTATAAGGCTTCCGCTTATACCATACGGAGCTTTTACTGCGATACAACTGAATTACCCTGAGCATCTGCTCTTTACGCTTGTGCCTAAAGGAAGTCAGGTATTGAGCTATCGTATTATGGATATGATTGAAGAGTCCTCAGGGAAGAAGATGGATGATATGGTAATCGCGCTTTGCGGAAATGTGGAGGTGTATACGGATCTTAAGATAGCAAGGGCGCTTCTTATGGTTCCGATACCCAAAGTGCGGCTTAGTAATAACTATGAGTTTTACAGTAAGTATTACAGGTAGAAAGGAGGTTTGGTCCGGATGTTCCTCGGATTTCATAAGTTTTTCTTATACGGTGAATCTACCGAGATTTCTTCACAACAACTCTCCCATAATATATCGAACGAACACACTAACAAAATAAAAAGCCATATTTTATTCCGAGGAACATCCGGGCCAAGCCGGAAAAAGGGCGGATTAACAGTAGAAGCCGCCATATCGGTGATGATAACGGTGTTAGCGCTTTTATCCGTGCTGCTTGTGTTTGTTGCGATGAAGAAACAAGTGGTATTGACGAGAGTCATGTATGAAGCCTGTGAGGACGTTAAGGTATATACCGGAATACTGGATAGACCCAAGGCTGCAGCGGCTATAGTTGCGGACAGTTACTTAAGAGCTGCGGCCAAAGGAGTCAGTAATGCCGTATTTACCGCAAGATATCAAGATGGTTCTTTGTATTATTCGGCAGGATTTAAGTTAAAGATACCGTTCTTTAAGCTTGCATCCGAGGGGATATACCTGAAGAAGACGTTGATAATAGAAGTATATAGCGGAGAATCGGAAGAGGATGATGAGAGATATGTCTATATAACAAGGTACGGAAGAGTATACCATGAGACTCTTTCATGCAGGCATTTGAATATAATAATACTTACCGTTCCGCTGTCCGGTATAGAAGGAAGAAGAAATGAAGGCGGTGCAAGATATAAGCCTTGTGAATATTGTGTGCGTGGGCATGTTGAGGGAGAGGTATACATAACTCCCGATGGTAATCGTTATCATATTAAGCGTGATTGTCGCGGATTATTAAGAAATATAAGGAAGGTTAAGTTAAGCGATGTTATTGAATCTCATGCACCATGTGCGGATTGCGGATATTTGGCAGTTGATTGATTGGGTTAGATATATGATGCTCTTTTTCATTCTCCTAAGAGAGACGGTGCGGGATGTAAGGGTCCGTGAAATCGACATAGGAATGCCTGTTGCATATGGAATTACGGTTTTGTTGCTTAATCTAATACCCGGCCACGGGGATATTATAGGGTGTGTCGGCGGAGCGCTTTTGGGGGGAACGGTCCTTTTATTTACTGTATTCAAGAAGGAAAGCATCGGGGCGGGAGACGGAATAATGTTCGTTGTCACCGGTGTAGCCCTCGGGACGTATCTTAATCTTGTTCTTATGATAAGGACCATGATCCTGGCGGGAGCAGGCGCATTAATATACATATTGATACAAAGAAGGAGGAATATGACAGCGGAGTCGATGCCTTTGATGCCATATATATTGCTGTCATATATATCTATATGCGTAAATTGCGTATGAAAGGGATTATAACTGTCGAAGCGGCGGTTGTTGTGTCTATATACATTATTATTCTGTCGTCTCTTATGCTGTATTCATATAACGGGCATAGAGACATTGTTGACACGGCCTCGCTGCGACTGAAGAAGCCCTTATATACGGTTTACCAGATTTTGTCATTAAAACATATCGGAGGGGAATTATATGAGAACTTTAGAAACCGAGATAATCAGGAAACGTAACATATCGGATAGCTATCGGGTTATAACTCCTTATGTGGAGGATGTTAAAGTATTTGAAGTGGGTATGCTTACGGAGTGTAATATAAGATCATTGTTAGAAATGGAGGCAACCGTTATATCCGGTGTAGTGAGCTACAATTATAAGATAAGCGGATTATTGTCGCTTGATAGTATAAGAAAGAACGGAAAGCTTACCGGAGAAGTGGCAGATGCTTTATTTAAGAGTTTGTATGCATGTTTTGATGAAATTGCCGATTATATGCTTGTTCCCGGCAATATTTTGCTTAATCAAAGCGAGGTGTTTTTTCCAGACGATCTTAGAAGGGCGTATTTCTTATATGTTCCGCAAGAGGAGAAGGTGCCTATGACCAATGAGGAGATAATTGATTTCGCGGAAGAGATACTTAATACTGCGGAGAACATCGACAGAGAGGTAATTATGTATATGTATTCTCTTATATGTGAGTTAAAGGAGGAAAACGGAACTTTAAAAACCGCAATTGAAAAGGCGGAGAGGATTACGTTTAAAGAGACGGAAGATAAAGAGGCAAAGGAGAAGCATACGGGTGAAGTAAAGAAGATTGAAGAACAAGCAGTAGGGGAAGTTGATGACCCGATTAAAGAAGAGATTAGGAAAGCGGACAATAAGGCAAGGCGCAAAGACAGAAGGAAGCAAAAGAAGAAGGAAATAATAAGCGAAAGGAAAAAGAAGCTTCTGGAATATATGGATTTTTCCCTAAGCAAACATGATAAATTTAAAGAGAAGAAGGAAGAGCGATTTATAGAAGAGGATTATGATGAGAAAGACTCGGAGTTTGTCTATCTTGCTTGACTAATATTCTTCCCGAATTTATACTTTAATGTAGGTATTGATGTTGATAACATATCGTTAAGGAGTATAGCATGAAGATTAATATCTACTACGGAGGAAGAGGATTACTCGATGATCCGACAATATATGTAATCAATAAGATGACGGAAGTCTTAGAAGAGCTTCGTGTCAAGGTTGAGAGATTTAATATATATGAACAGAAGAACTCCATTTCAACGTTGCCCCAGACTTTAAAGGATGCGGACGGTGTTATATTTGCGACAACGGTAGAATGGCTCGGAATCGGCGGATATATGCACCAGTTTCTTGATGCATGCTGGCTGTATGCGGATAAGGACAAGATTAAGAATCTCTATATGCAGCCGGTCGTAATGTCGACGACTTATGGAGAAAGAGAAGCATATCTTACTCTATCAGGTGCATGGGATACGTTAGGTGGTCTTCCTTGCAGCGGAATCAGCGGATATGTGGAGGATCTTACGTTATTTGAGCTTAATAAGGATTATACTCTTATAATAGAGAAAAAGGCTGAGACATTATACAGAACCATTTCACAGAATATAAGAAGCCTGCCTTCTTCTTCGCAGGCAGTTAACCGTTCAGTGGCAAGAGCGCAGCAGTTGGAGCTTACGCCTCAGGAATCTGAGCAGCTGTCAAAATTTGTGTCAGATGACGAGTATGTTAAGCAACAGAAGGAAGATCTTGCGGAACTTACGTTGATGTTCAAGGAGAAGATCGGTAAGGAAGATCGTGACGAAGAGACGGAGTATATTATAGAATTCGAATCGCACTTCGTGCCGCAGGAAGGAAAGAATATGTCGTTTTCTTTTATGATAGGCGGCAAGAAGAAATCGCTTATTATAGAGGTAAAAGGTAAGGATTTATCTGTAAGATACGGTCAGATTAATCATGCAGATCAGTATATAAGAATTACGCCGGATGTACTTGAAGGAATACTGGACGGAAGAATGACTTTCCAGAAAGCATTTATGACCGGTCAATTACAGGCAAAAGGCGATTTCAGATTAATGAGCGATCTTGATAAGATGTTCATATTCACATAGGAGGATTAAAGATGAGTGATTGTATTTTCTGTAAGCTTGCAAATGGCGAGATTCCGACAAGAAAGATATATGAAGACGATTTGTTCACGGTATTTATGGATGCTTCGCCTGTTACTCGCGGGCATTCTTTAATCGTACCAAAGAGGCATTGCGATAATCTTTATTCGCTTCCTGACGAAGAAGCAGGCAAGATCATGATATTGGCGAGAAAGCTTGTTACTCATATGACAGAGGTGCTTCACGCGGACGGATTTAATATAATGCAGAACAATGGCGAAGTCGCAGGACAGAGTGTATTTCATTATCATTTGCATCTGATTCCGCGATATAAGGGCGATGGACACGAGGGAAGATTATCGTGGCCGACACTTACGCTTAGTGATGAGGAACTTGATGAGATAAGAGATTCTCTTAGATAGATAAAAGGGAGATGTTTTAGTTGTCAAAGAAGATAATACTGACGGGCGGAGGAACTGCAGGACACGTAACACCGAATCTTGCGTTAATTCCGAAGCTTAAGGACAGGGGATATGAGATTCTTTATATAGGCTCATACCAGGGAATAGAGAAGAAGCTTATAGAAGAAGCCGGTGTCAGATACATAGGTATTTCATCAGGAAAGCTTAGACGATACTTTGACGTAAAGAATTTCAGCGATCCTTTCCGGGTAATAAAAGGATATGTGCAGGCAAAGAGGATTATCAAGGAATTCAAGCCGAATGTACTGTTTTCCAAGGGCGGATTCGTATCGGTACCTGTCTGCAGAGCCGCCAAAGCACTCAAAGTCCCGACGATAATTCATGAGTCGGATATGACTCCGGGACTTGCCAATAAGCTGGCTTTTTCGTCAGCCGTCAGGGTTTGCTGCAACTTTCCGGAGACGGTTAAGTATCTGCCTGCGGGAAAAGGCGTATATACCGGTTCCCCTATAAGGGAAGAGCTTTTATCGGGAGATAAGTATAAGGGAAGGGTTAAAGCCGGATTCACGGACGATAAGCCGGTAATACTTGTTACCGGAGGTTCGATAGGATCAGTAGCCGTTAATAATCTTATAAGAGAGATTCTTCCTATGCTGCTTAGTGATTTTAACGTAGTGCACCTTTGCGGCAAGGGCAATCTTGACGAAAGTCTTAATAATATTAAAGGATATTGTCAACAGGAATATGCAAGCGAAGAGTTAAAGGATTATTTCGCTTTGTGCGATCTGGCGGTATCAAGAGCGGGAGCCAACACTATATGTGAGTTATTGGCATTAAAGAAGCCGAATATTTTAATTCCTTTGCCTGCATCCGCAAGCAGAGGCGATCAGGTGTTGAATGCACGATCATTTTCAGCGCAAGGGTTCTCCAAGATGCTTGAACAGGAGACATTAACAGGAGAACTTCTATATAAAGAGATTATCAATCTCTATGAGAACAGGGGAAGCTACATTGAGAAAATGGAGCAAAGCGATGCGACTGCTGCAGTAGAGACTATCATTAATATGTTGGAAGGGCTTACAAAATAATATAGAAAGAAGTGATAGTATGAATATTCGTTTTATAGCGGATAATGCAAGAGAATTTGTCAAGGAAAATGAGATAGCAGCAAAGAAGGACGAGGTTCTTAAGATAAGGGAGATGCTCGTTAATAAGACCGGTAAGGGAAATGATTATGTAGGATGGGTGGATCTTCCCGTTAATTATGATAAGGAAGAATTTGCCCGTATTAAGGCGGCAGCAGAGAAGATTAAGAAGGATTCCGATGTGCTTATAGTTATAGGTATCGGAGGATCTTATCTCGGGGCAAGAGCTGCAATAGAGGCGTTAAGACATAGTTTCTATAATAGCGTGGATAAGAAAGTACGTAAGACCCCGGAGATTTACTATGCGGGTAATTCGATCAGCGAGACTTATCTCGCCGATTTGATCGACGTTATAGGAGATAGAGATTTTTCAATTAATGTAATTTCAAAATCGGGTACAACTACGGAGCCTGCAATTGCATTCAGAGTACTTAAGAAGCTTCTTATCGACAAGTACGGGAAGGAAGAAGCAGCAAAGCGAATCTATGCAACAACGGATAAGGCAAGAGGAGCATTAAAGACACTCTCGGATAGCGAGGGATATGAGACATTTGTAGTACCTGATGATGTCGGTGGAAGATATTCCGTTCTTACTGCGGTAGGATTGCTTCCTATAGCAGTAAGCGGAGCTGATATAGATAAGCTTATGGAGGGTGCTGCTGCAGCACGTGAAGAGGCAATCAATAACGCATACGAAGAGAATGATGCACTACAGTATGCGGTTATAAGAAATATAATCGCTTCAAAGGGCAAGAAAATAGAGATACTTGCAAATTATGAGCCGGCGCTTCATTATGTAAGCGAATGGTGGAAGCAGTTATATGGCGAGAGCGAAGGTAAGGACGGCAAGGGAATATACCCAGCATCCGTTGATCTTACAACAGATCTTCATTCAATGGGCCAGTATATTCAGGATGGACAGAGAATCCTTATGGAGACCGTTATCAATGTAAAGAAGTCAAGACGTGCGATAATCATTGAGAAGGAAGCAGAGGATCTTGACGGACTTAATTATCTTGGCGGACGCGATATGCACTTCGTTAATGACAGCGCCATGAACGGAACAATATTCGCCCATGTAGAAGGCGGCGTTCCGAATCTTCGTATCGATGTTGAGGAATTGAACGAGTATAATCTCGGACAATTATTCTATTTCTTCGAGTTTGCATGCGGAATAAGCGGATATATGCTCGATGTTAATCCATTTAACCAGCCGGGTGTAGAAAGCTATAAGAAAAATATGTTTGCCCTTCTCGGCAAACCGGGATATGAAGAATTAAGAGAAAGTTTGATTAATCGTAAATAAAAAGTCA
>JAILJL010000107.1 GCA_024694785.1 Lachnospiraceae bacterium | reverse complement strand
TGCAAGAAATGATGCAGAATTGAATCCGGATTTAATCCTGTGCGGACATACACATGGTGGATTGGTAAGGATTCCGTTTATCGGTGCAATAATAAGCCCGGAGTTAGAGCTTTTTCCAAAGTATTCGGGCGGAATGTATGATATTGTTAATGAAGGCCGAAGTACAAAGCTTATTGTCAGCAAAGGCCTCGGTACTCATGGCTTTCATATAAGAGTGCATGATATGGCGGAAATAGTTGAAATCAGACTTATAAGTGACAAAGGTTGATAAAATGAGTGAAATTAGTTTTAAGCTAGAGAAGTTTGAGGGCCCTTTGGACCTTTTGCTTCATCTTATCGATAAGAACAAAGTTAATATATATGATATACCGATTGCACTTATAACAGAGCAATACATGGAATACCTGGAAGAAATGAAACGTCATGATCTTAATATCATGAGTGAATTCCTTGTAATGGCTGCTACGCTGCTTGATATTAAGGCTAAGATGCTGCTTCCTAAGGAAGTTAACGAGGAAGGCGATGAGATTGACCCTAGAGCAGAGCTCGTCGAGCAGTTGATTGAGTACAAAATGTACAAATACATATCTCTTGAGCTTCGTGACAGAGAAATCGATGCCTGTAAGACGTATTATAAGAAGGAAACTCTTCCGAAAGAAGTAAAAGAACACGTACAGCCTGTCGATCTTGAAGAACTTGTAGGAGACATGACTTTGCTTAAACTCAATAAGATATTTAAGTCTTTGATTGACAGACAGGTAGACAGAATAGATCCGGTACGAGCAACCTTCGGAAAGATAGAAAAAGAAGAAGTCTCCATGGAAGAGACGATGGAATTCTTCGATATGTATATAAAGGAGCATAAGAATTTTACATTCAGAGAAATCATGCAGGAAGCAGGACGCTCCAAAGAACGGTTGATTGCGCTTTTCTTATGTATTCTTGAGAATATGAAAATCGGAACTATTAAGATATCTCAAAAAGAGATATTTGATGATATTTTTATTGAATCAAATCTAGCCAAGTAGGAGTAGGAAAATGAATAATATCAAATTAAAAGCGGCGATAGAAGCCATATTGTTCTCCTTCGGAGACACAGTATCGCTTTCAAAGATTGCATCTGCACTTGATATTGAAAAGAATAAGGCAAAAGAGCTGGTAGAGGAACTTGCAAAGGAACTTGACGAAAGCGATAATTCGGGTGTGAGAATCGTTTCCTTTGAAGATTCGTATCAGATGTGTACCAAAGAAGAATTCTATGATACTTTAATCAAAATTAATGAAGTACCTCGTAAATATGTTCTTACGGATGTCCTGCTGGAGACATTATCAATTATTGCGTATAAGCAACCTATTACGAGAATTGAAGTCGAGAAGATAAGAGGAGTTGCATGCGATCATGCAATTAATCGACTTATTGAATATAAGCTTGTTCAGGAACTTGGAAGACTTGATGCTCCGGGTCGTCCGTTATTATTCGGAACAACGGAAGAGTTCTTAAGAACCTTCGGTGTTCGTTCTATAGACGAACTTCCGACGGTTAAGCCGGATCAGCTTGCGGAATTTAAAGAACAGGCCGAAAGAGAAATGAATGATATAAAGACAGTGGAAGTTTAAATTGATTTGTATATCCACATTGTTCGAAAAAATTAATTTATCGAACAATGTGGTTTTTTTTCGCTGATTTTTTCGTGTTCTTTTGGTTAAAGCCTTGTTTTTTAAGGCAAGAATGATATTATTATAATTGAGGAAAAATTGGAACTTCAATATAAATATTTATACGGAGGTATATCAAATGATTCAAGATCATAACAGCAAGGCTTACGATACAATTAAGTCCATGCTCGATCCGAACAGTTTTGTTGAATTATCCGGTTCCGTATGCGCAAGAACGACCGATTTCACTATTAACGAACTTAGTGAAGAGTCTGACGGCGTTATTACCGGATATGGTTTAATGAACGGAAGAGCGGTTTTTGTATTCAGTCAGGATGCAGAGGTTTTGCAGGGCTCTATGGGAGAGATGCACTGTAAGAAGATTGAAGAACTTTATAACATGGCTATCAAGGTTGGTGCACCGGTTATAGCTATTTTAGACAGTACGGGAATGCGTATACAGGAGTCTGCTGACTGCCTTACGGCATTCGGTAATGTTATCAACGCCGTTAACAATGCCAGCGGATTGGTTCCGCTTTTCAGTGTTGTTGCAGGTAATTGCGGAGGCGGACTTTCACTTATCCCGTCAATGTCCGATTTTAATTTCGTAATTAAGGATGCGGGACATCTTTTTGTCAATGCGCCTAATACAATCGACAATAACTACACTGATAAATGCGATACTTCAGCCGGAGAATTCCGGGGCAAGTATACGGGTGTGGTTGATGATTGCCTTACGGTTGATGAAATCAGAAATTCAATCATCAATATTTTAAATCTTGTTCCGCTTAACAATACGGAAGGCGTTACAAGCTATGAGTGCAAGGATGATCTTAATCGTGAGATTACGACAACTTTTGATACTTTTGAACCATATAACTTAATTGCAGAGATTGCTGATAACAATATCTTTGTAGAGACTAAGAAGTTATATGCTCCTGATATGATTACGGGATTCATTCCTATGAATGGTATAACCGTTGGTGTTATTGCCAATAACGACAAGGATGGAAGAATTACCGTAGACGCATTAAGAAAAGCAAATTCATTTGCACTTTATTGCGATGCTTATGAGATTCCTATGCTTTTCATCGAAGATGCGGTAGGATTCGAAGCAACGATGTGCGCCGAGAAGCACATTGCCAAGGAAATGGCAGCATTCGTTAAGACTCTTTGTGAATCTGATGTACCGAAGATTACTCTTATTCCGAGAAGAGCTTACGGAACTCCATATGTTATGATGAACAGCAAGGCAATCGGTGCAGATTTCGTATATGCATACGAAAGAGCATCAATCGGTATGATGCCTGCTGAATTTGCAGGTAAGATTCTCTTTGGAGACGATCCTGATGCGGCAGCAAAGACAGCTGATTTCAATACTACACATCAGTCGGCAATCGCTTTTGCAAAGAGAGGCGCAGTTGACAGAATCATTGCAGAGAAAGACACGAGAAAATATCTTCTTTCGGCATATGATTTGCTTTATACCAAGTATAATGCGGTATGTGATAAGAAGCACAGCTTAAGATAGGAGATTCTATATGATAAGAGATGCATTACTCAACATGATTATAGGTATGGGGTCGGTATTTGCGGTACTTATTCTTATAAGTCTACTTATCGCTACACTTAAGATTATTCCTTATATCCAGAAGAAGATCAATTCCAAGAAGCTTCAGGATGTTATGACGGAGGGTATCACCAAAGCCCTTGATAGCTATGAATCATATGACGTATCGATGGATACACAGCTTGTAGCCGTTATAACGGCGGCAATTATGGCTTACGGCAACAATACAGACAGCGATTTTGTTGTCAGAAGTATTAAGAGAAGATAATTAAAGGAGATATTAAAATGTTGAAGAATTATACAATTACCGTAAATGGTGTAGCTTATGATGTTACAGTAGAAGAAAATGGCACAGGTGCATCTTCAATGGCTTCAATGCCTGTTGCGCCTGTTAAGAATGTTATGCCGGCAGCTCCTGCAGGTCCTAAGGGCGGCAAGAGCGTTACTGCAGGTGCAGCAGGTAAGCTACTTAAGGTTGAAGTTAAAGTCGGAGATAAGGTAGCAAAGGGCCAGTCAGTCGCAGTACTTGAAGTTATGAAGATGGAGACACCTATTGTATCTTCAGACGAAGGTGTTGTTGCATCTGTTGAAGTTAAAGAAGGTTCAATGGTAGAAGCAGGACAGGTATTGGTAACATTAAATTAATTAGGAGGATGTCATGCAGTACATTGGTAATACATTAATCAACCTCTTCCATCAGACTGCATTTTTCAATCTGACATGGAAGAACGGAATCATGATTCTTGTAGCATGCCTTCTTCTCTATCTTGCAATCCAGAAAGGCTTCGAACCATTGCTTTTGGTTCCGATTGCATTCGGTATGTTACTTGTTAACCTGTTTCCGGATATCATGCAGACCATTGAGGACTCTCCTAACGGAGTAGGTGGTTTGTTCAGATATTTCTATTTGCTTGACGAATGGTCAATCCTTCCGTCAATTATATTCCTGGGTGTCGGTGCATCAACGGACTTTGGTCCTTTGATTGCGAACCCAAAGAGCTTCCTTTTGGGAGCTGCCGCACAGTTCGGCGTATTCGGTGCTTACTTTATTGCGATGGCACTTGGATTTAATAACAAGGCAGCTGCTGCAATTTCCATCATCGGTGGTGCAGACGGCCCGACTTCGATTTTCCTTGCAGGTAAGCTTGGTCAAGGTAATTTGATGGGACCTATTGCGGTTGCCGCGTATTCGTATATGGCACTGGTTCCGCTTATTCAGCCGCCTATTATGAAAGCGCTGACTACTAAGCAGGAACGTGCAATTAAGATGGAACAGCTTAGCAATGTATCTAAGCTTGAGAAGATTCTCTTCCCAATTATAGTTACCATCGTTGTATGTTTGCTTATTCCGCAGACAACACCTCTTA
>JAILJL010000105.1 GCA_024694785.1 Lachnospiraceae bacterium | reverse complement strand
TCAATCAATCGATACTCGTGACAAATTCTACAGCGAGGAGAAGGACTTCTGGGATGAGAATGGCCCTAAGTTAGAGGAGTATTACCAGGAGTGGGTAGATGCGCTTCTTGAAAGTCCATATAGAAAAGATTTCGAGAAAGAGTACGGTGACTTATTATTCATTAATGCAGAGATGGATAAGAAGACATTCGCACCTGAAATAATCGAAGATATGCAGAAAGAGAATGAACTTGTCAGCGAATACGACGATTTAATCGCATCAGCACAGATTCCGTTTAGAGGCGGTACATATACACTTTCACAGCTTGCACCGTTTAGGACCGATGCCGATGATGCAACACGTCTTGAAGCGTGGAAAGCCGAAGGACAGTGGTATAAGGAGCAGCAGAAAGATCTTGACAGAATCTATGCCGAGCTTACCAAGCTTCGTGATACAATGGGCAAAAAGCTCGGATTTAAGGACTACACACAGCTTGGATACTATCGTATGCAGCGTAATTGCTATACCAAAGAAGATGTAGAGAAGTTCCGTGCGGCAGTACAGAAGTATCTTGTACCTGTTGCAGATTCAATTGCACGTGAGCAGGCAAAGAGACTTAGGGTATCTTATCCTTTGTCATATGCCGATGATGCGCTTTTCTTTAGAAGCGGTAATCCACGCCCTATAGGTACTGCGGATGATATTCTTATGCAGGCAAAGAAGTTTTATGATGAACTTTCTCCTGAGACAAGTGAATTTTTCCGTACAATGCTTGATGAAGAACTTATGGATGTGTTATCTACAGAAGGAAAGCAGGGCGGAGGATATTGCACCAATCTGGGTCAGTACCAAAGACCTTTTATCTTTTCTAACTTTAACGGAACCCAGGGTGATGTAGAGGTTGTAACACATGAAGCAGGCCATGCTTTTGCATATTGGATGAACCGCACTCGCGTTCCGTCGTCATACAGCGATCCCAGTGCGGAAGCTTGTGAAGTTCATTCCATGAGTATGGAGTTTTTTGGTTGGAAGAATGCGGAAGGATTCTTCGGACCGGATGCGAAGAAGTTTGTATATAGCCATCTTGCGGGAGCGCTTCAATTCATTCCTTACGGAACGATGGTAGATCATTTCCAGCATATAGTATATGAGAAGCCTGATATGACACCGGCTGAGCGTCATGCAGAGTGGAAGAGACTCGTTGGTATCTATCAGCCTTGGCTTAAGTTAGATGGTGATATTCCGTTTTATTCCGAGGGTGAAGGATGGCAGAGACAGGCACATATTTATGAGCTTCCTTTCTACTATATTGATTATTGTTTGGCACAGACGGTTTCTTTGCAGTTCTGGGCAATGATTCAGAAGGATGAGAAGGATGCCTGGGAGCATTATATGGCATATACCAAGCAGGGTGGAAGCTGCACATTCGTGGATCTTCTTAAAAATGCGGGACTTAAGACTCCGTTCGATGAAGAGTGCCTTAAGAGCGTATGCGAAGCTGCTACAAAGTGGCTTAATGGGTTCGACCTTACAGGGATTGAATAATCAGAGGACTGCATTTGACAAAAGCGCTGTCAGGGAATATAATCTAAATAAATAAATAAATAAAGGTGTTACCGATAGACGGTTGCCCTTCGACGATTTAAAATGACCGCACGATTAGGCTAGGGGCGGTCATTTTGCCTTATTATTGGAATTGGTTCCAATAGAGTAGCCGAGGCTAAAACAAGTTATGCATAATGCAAGGACTGTGATAAGACTTTCGACTGTCAGCATAAATATCACCCTCCTTTCCTCTTGTAAGTACAAGAAAGATAATCAGAGGGCTTAGCCCTCCGATAAAGAAGAGCAACCGTCCACCGTGTATGGTAACACCTTAATAATATAATAATACAAACATATGTTCGAGACAAATTAAATTTTTATAAACTAAAAGAGTTCAGGATAATACAAGTGTCTTGAACTCTTTTTTATTCTGTGATATAATGTCTTGTAATTGTGTGTAGAGTGATACACTAACTAAGGAGGAAGACGTTTAAATGAGCGTGAAGGTTGAACATGTGGACAATAACATGGCCAAGATGACCATTGAAGTTCCGGCAGCAAGACTTGATGAGGCGATTGAAAAAGCATATCAGAAGCAGAAGAATACCCTTTCTTTACCGGGATTCCGTAAGGGCAAAGTACCGAAGAATATGATTGAGAAGATGTTCGGTGTATCCATCTTTTATGAAGATGCAGCCAACATTCTTATGCAGGAAGAGTATCCGGTAGCCATGAAGGAGAGCGGACTTGATATAGTATCACAGCCGACGATAGATATCGAGCAGATTGAGAAAGGCAAGCCATTCATCTTCACAGCAGTTGTGGCAACCAAGCCGGAAGTTAAGCTTGGTGAGTATAAGGGCATGAAGGTTACGGATATTGACGTATCAGTTTCTGCCGCAGACGTTAATGCGGAGATTGAGAAGGAAAGAGAAGCTAATGCAAGAATGACAACAGTAACCGATCGTGCAATCAAGAAGGGCGATACTGCAATAATCGATTTCGCAGGATTCATGGACGGTAAGCAGTTCGAAGGCGGCACAGCTACCAACCATGCATTGGAGATCGGCTCACATTCGTTTATCGATACATTTGAAGATCAGTTAGTTGGTAAGAATACAGGTGAAGAAGTAGAAGTTAACGTTACTTTCCCTAAGGATTATCAGGCTAAGGAACTTGCAGGCAAGCCTGCGATGTTCAAGGTTAAGATCCATGAGATCAAGGTTAAGGAATTACCGGCTCTTGATGATGAATTTGCACAGGATGTGTCTGAATTTGATACATTAAAGGATTACAAGGCAGACCTTAAGAAAAAGCTCGTTGAAGGCAAGAAGAATGCAGCTAAGGCAGCTCAGGAAGACGAAGCTATCGAAGGCGTTATCATGAACGCTGAGATGGAGATTCCTCAGCCGATGATTGATTTCCAGGTGGATGATATTATTAATAATATGTCACAGCAGATGGCTCAGCAGGGTCTTACAATTGAGCAGTACCTTCAGTTTACAGGTATGACAGAGAAGCAGTTAAGAGAGCAGGCAGAACCTGAAGCATTAAGAAGAATTCAGGCATCACTCGTTCTTGAAGCGGTTGCTAAGGATGCCAAGATTAAGATTACAGAGAAGCAGATAGATGACGAAGTTGCCAAGATGGCAGAGATGTATCATATGGAGATCGAGAAGATTAATAAGCTTATCGATGATGATGCAAGAGAGTCCATAAGACGCGACTTAGAGGTTCAGGCAGCAGTTGATTTAATCGTTAAGAATGCTGTTCCGGTTCCGGCTGAAGAGATGGCTAAGATTAAGGAAGCGCAGGAAGGCGAAGAGAAGAAGCCTGCCAAGAAGACAACAGTTAAGAAGACTGCAGCAAAGGAAGAGGATGCTGCTAAGAAGGCTCCTGCCAAGAAGGCTACCGCAAAGAAGGCAGCTGATAAGGAAGAGACAGAAGAAAAGCCTAAGGCTAAGAAGACTACTACTAAGAAGGCAGCTGATAAGGAAGAGGCAGAGAAAAAGCCTGCAGCTAAGAAGACTGCAACTGCCAAGAAGACAACAAAGAAGAGCGAATAATTATGTTATAGGGCGTCACGCGAAAGCGTGGCGCTTTTTCATTTACAGAAGGGGTTTAAAAGCGGTGTATATGAATTATTTGTGTTATTTATAAAGGCGAATGCCAATTTGCTTTTTGTTCACAAATCTATGCTAAAGTATGAGTTACATTCGTAGCTTAAATACTGTTATTGGGAATGCTAAAAGTTGAACTTGAAAGGGGCTTGTTATTATGAAGAAAAAAAGAAGTATCAGAGGCAGGTTGGTGGCTATATTCTCTATGATATCGATAGGTTCGGTATTAATAGCTGCAGCATTTGCTGCTTATGCTATGAGAAGTAATACCCATAAGGACCTTAAATCTTTGCAGGAGAACAAGACAGCTTATTATGCAGAAGCGGTTAATGCATGGATGCAGAGGGAGACATCGGTAGTAGACTATGCAGCAGGTTATATGGCGGGAATACGTAGCGTTGATTATGACCAGGTGCTTGAATATGCAATTACGCAGAAGAAAATATCCGATAATATCCAGGAAATTTACATAGGATTCGCAAGGGATAAGCATCTTTGCATTGATGCAGATCTTCCGGCGGATTTTGATTATACATCAAGAGGATGGAGTATAGATGCGGATGCGGCAAATGGTGAAAAGATATATACAGCGCCATACGTAGATACGATTACAGGTGGAATGGTAATCACCGTTGCAGCTACATTTAACGGAGCGGGAGGACATGGCGTAGTAGGTGAGGATCTTTCCATTGCGACTCTTCTTACTATGCTTGACAGTATTATAGATGATTCCGACGGAACATATGCATTTATGACAACGGGAGACGGAACTATAGTTCTTCATAAGAATGATGAGTTCGTTATGAAGGATGAGAATGTTATCTCAATCGATAATGTGCTTGATGGTAAGTATTTGAAGGCTGTTGAGTCCGGTAATTCGTTCAAGGATTATGATGGTGATATGAAGTATATACGTAAGGCAACGGTTAACTGCTGTGGTTGGACGGTATATACAGTTACTCCTGTTTCGGCATTTACATCAGCACTTAATAAGGCAGTTATAGGTCTTATCGTTATAGCCATTTTACTTGGCTTATTTGCAGCGGTAGTGGTATTTATCGTAGGTACCAACATTACGAAGCCAATCGTAGCTGTAGAGAAGCAGGTTACAAAGCTTAAAGATCTTGAGATCGGAACGATTGAATTTGAGCCTGACAGAAGAAATGATGAGCTTACGGCTATGAGATTTGCGGTAGTTGGCCTTACAAATGAACTTAATAAGATAGTAGGACAGCTTATTGATGTTACTTCGATTCTGGCTGATGAATTCAAGAATGTATATGGTTCGGTAGAAGAGTCTGTAACCAATAACTCGGAGATTACCGATACAATTCAGCAGATCAGTATAGCGATCGATGAAGTTGCAGATCAGGCGCAGACGGCTAATGAAAGCTTGATCAAGGTTGCTAATGAAATCGAGACTATATCCGATAGAACTTCAGGTATGAAGGAAGCAACCGATGAGGCATTGAAGGCCGCAACAAGCGGAAGTTCGTCCATAAGACAGCTTGCATCACAGATAGGTGAGACACAGGAGTTACAGAAGATAGCATCGGTGAGCGTTAATAATCTTTCTCAGAAGTCAAGCCTTATTGATGGCATAAGCCAGACAATCAGTTCAATTGCTGAACAGACTTCGCTACTTGCGCTTAATGCATCTATCGAGGCAGCACGTGCCGGTGAAGCAGGAAGAGGATTCTCTGTAGTTGCGGAAGAAATCGGAAAGCTTGCAGATCAGACATCTAATGCAACCAATGAGATTACATCGATCATTTCCGAGATTCAGACAGAAATCGGAGAAGTTACCGGTCAGATGGGACAGATGCAGAAGAAGTCGGATGAATGCATCGAAGCAATGGGAACAACGGAAGAAATGTTCAAGGGCATTAATAACAGTATTCAGCAGGTAGGTAATAGCGTTGGTACTGTAAGCGTAGCGCTTAATAACCTTAATACAGGTAAGGAAAATGTCGTTGAAATGTTCTCCGATATCTCAAGTGAGACCGAAGAACTTACTGCATCCAGCCAGAAGATTGCAACCAAGGTTGACGACCAGAATGCCGCAATCGAGACAATCGGTAAGGCAATGACACAGCTTGAGAAGGTTGTAAATGACCTTAATGTTATAGTAGATAAGTTCCAATTGTAATTAAATGACCCAATAATCTTTTGCATAGGGCGTAGCGGTATACCATAAGCCGCTGCGCCCACCTTTTTTGCCTCCTGCAAAGGCACGGCAGATAAGCTGCAAGTTTAAATTTTAACGTTAAAAAGTATTGCATTATTAGCGAATATTTGTAACAATATTATGTGGGGTTTTGCGTTTGTAGGCATTTTGGACCCCGGTAATATATAACCCTTAAGGGAGGTAAGTAACATGAGTTTGGTACCTTATGTAGTAGAACAGACAAGCAGGGGCGAACGCTCTTATGATATTTATTCAAGATTATTAAAGGACAGAATTATTTTCCTCGGTGAAGAAGTTAATGAAGCTACGGCAAGTATTGTAGTTGCACAGCTTCTTTTCCTTGAATCGGAGAATCCTGATAAGGATATTCATCTTTATATCAATTCGCCGGGAGGAATGGTTACTGCCGGTATGGCTATTTATGATACCATGCAGTACATTAAGTGTGATGTGTCGACTATATGTATCGGCCTTGCAGCAAGTATGGGAGCATTTTTACTTGCAGGCGGAGCTAAGGGTAAGAGATTCGCACTCCCTAATGCCGAGATTATGATTCATCAGCCATCAGGCGGTGCAAGAGGCCAGGCTACGGATATTAAGATTGTTGCAGATAATATTATCAAGACAAAGAAGAAGTTGAATGAGATCCTTGCTGCCAATACGGGTAAGCCATTAGAGCAGGTCGAGATAGATACAGAGAGAGATAATTATATGTCTGCGGAAGAGGCGTTGGCATATGGCCTTATTGATGGTGTTATCACCAAGAAGGAAACAAGCAAGTAATAGGAGTATTTAAATGGCTGTGAAAAATGATGATAAGATAAGATGCTCGTTCTGCGGCAAGACGCAGGAGCAGACCAAGAGACTTATTGCAGGCCCAAAGGGCGCATATATCTGTGATGATTGTATCGCGGTATGTGTAGAGATCATGGATGAAGAGCTTTATTTAAAGGATAATGAGGGCGATGAAGAAGAGGTAATTGATCTTAAGAAGCCTGAAGAGTTAAAAGCTCTGCTCGATGAGTATGTGGTAGGTCAGGAAGAAGCAAAGAAGGTATTGTCTGTAGGCATCTACAATCATTATAAGAGAATATTGAGCGATGATACGGAGGATGACGTAGTCATTCAGAAGAGTAATATCTTATTGTTAGGACCTACAGGTTCAGGTAAGACATATCTTGCGCAGACTATGGCGAAGCTTCTTAATGTGCCGTTTGCCATAGCCGATGCGACATCGCTTACCGAAGCCGGATATGTAGGTGAGGATGTAGAGAATATCCTTCTTAAGCTTATCCAGGCAGCTGATTATGATATAGAGCGTGCTCAGCACGGTATCGTATATATCGATGAGATTGATAAGATAACCAAGAAGACCGAGAATGTCTCGATTACAAGGGATGTATCGGGTGAAGGCGTTCAGCAGGCACTTCTTAAGATACTGGAAGGTACTGTTGCATCGGTTCCACCTCAGGGTGGTCGTAAGCACCCGCAGCAGGAGATGATAAGAATTGATACTACCGATATTCTTTTCATCTGCGGAGGAGCCTTCGATGGTCTCGAGAAGATAATAGAGACCAGAACGGATGAGCATTCTCTGGGATTTAATGCAAAGGTATTGTCCAAGAAGGAAAGAGATGCCATGGATATTTTTGCGGATCTCCAGCCTCAGGATCTTATTAAGTATGGTCTTATACCGGAGTTTGTGGGCAGACTTCCGCTTACGGTCTCTTTGCAGGGGCTTGATGAGGATGCTTTGGTAAGAATACTTACAGAGCCTAAGAATGCCCTTACGCGTCAGTATCAGAAATTATTCGCAATGGATGGTGTGAAGCTTGAATTTGAGCATGATGCTCTTGTTGAAGTAGCCAAAAGAACAATGGAGCGTAAGACCGGGGCAAGAGGCTTAAGAGCCATTTTAGAGAAGGCTATGCTTGATGTTATGTATACCTTACCATCGGAGACTAATGTGAAAAAATGTATAATCACATCTGAGACAATAGATACAGGTAAGGCAAAGTTGGAACATAAGACGAAGAAAAGCGCATAATGCACATAAGGAGCAGTAGCTTTGAGTGATAATAAAATTCTATTCCCCACAGTTGTACTGCGGGGAATAACAATATTACCGGGTGTGGCAGCACACTTCGATGTAGCAAGAGAAGAAGGAGTCAATGCTGTTAATATAGCAATGATGGGAAATCAGCAGATATTTCTTGTGACGCAGAAGGATTTCTTTGCGGACAATCATGAGTTGCAGGATTTATTTGGCGCGGGAGTAATTGCGATTATTAAGCAGATTGTTAAATTACAGAACGGATCCGTAAGAGTTTTGGTGGAAGGAAAAGAGCGCGCAAAGATCGTCGGGCTTAAGGCAATTAAGAATTATCTGGCTGCGGATGTTGAATTATTACCACCTTTTACGGTAGAAGATCTTGATAGTGAGAAAGTAGACGGTATGGTTCGTACAATCAGAGAGTCTTTTACGAATTATGCCGGTGTTAACAGGAAAATAGGTAAGGATGCGGTGTTTAAAGTATTGTTTGAACCGGATCCTTTGAAGCTTCCGGGAATAGTCACATCGATTATTCCTATGAAGTATGAAGATAAGCAGAAGATTCTTG
>JAILJL010000076.1 GCA_024694785.1 Lachnospiraceae bacterium | reverse complement strand
TACGGCAATTGTCTTATCTTTATTAAGGTGAGGATGTGCGTTGACTTCGTTAGGCTCGCCGTGCGTAGCCCAGCGTGTATGTCCGATACCGATGGTACCCGGCATAGTAGCGCCATCGTGCGTCTTCTCGCAAAGAAGCTTAAGACGTCCTTTGGTCTTCTCGTATTCAATTCTCTGCCCGTCATATATAGCCATGCCGGCAGAATCATAACCTCTGTATTCAAGTTTGCCAAGTCCGTCAAGCAAAATCGGTGCCGCCTGGGACTTACCAACATATCCGACTATTCCGCACATATACTCATTCTCCTTGCTAATATGTAGTGGCGCGATTCGTAATTGAATCCGTCCTCACATCATGAAATATATAGTTTATGATATCACAAAAGGCCGCTGTTTACAATAAAATGGAAATACCACGAACAAGCTCTTGCATCCTAGATGAAATAATAAAAAGCTTACTTGGAAATCCCAAGTAAGCTTTTTAAATAAGCGGAGACGATGGGATTCGAACCCATGAGCCCGTGAGGACTACCTGATTTCGAGTCAGGCCCGTTATGACCACTTCGATACGTCTCCAAGATAAAAATACGTTGCCGGGACATAATGATGCATGTCAAGCAACATCAATTAGTATACACAAGATTTTCCGACTTCGCAAGTACTAAGATTAAAAAGGCGCTTTTAAAAATGTAAGATAATCTTATGGGAATGGTTATGGAAAAGCAGATAGAGTTATGATAGAATATAATAGATTAAGTATGAAGAAAGGCGATGCTATGTCGTATACCGCATTATATCGTAAATTCAGACCTCGCACATTCGATGAGGTCAAGGGACAAGATCATATCGTCAAATCCCTCAAGAATCAGGTTAAAGCGAATAGAATAGGCCATGCGTATCTTTTTTGCGGTACAAGAGGAACGGGTAAAACCTCTATCGCGAAGATTTTTGCGCGCGCGGTTAACTGTGAGAATCCGGTTGACGGCAATCCTTGTATGGAATGCACAACCTGTAACAGCATCCTCGCCGGTTCTTCCATGAATGTAATAGAGATAGATGCGGCATCCAATAATGGTGTAGACAGTGTCAGAGATATTATCGAACAGGTCGAGTATCCGCCGACAGAAGGCAGATATAAGGTCTTTATCATCGACGAGGTTCATATGCTCTCGACAGCTGCATTTAACGCGCTTCTTAAGACACTTGAAGAGCCGCCGTCCTACGTTATCTTCATACTCGCAACGACGGAAGTACATAAGATTCCGATAACCGTGCTTTCCCGTTGCCAGCAGTATGATTTCCACAGAATTACGATAGACGATATGAAGGCTCGTATGCGCGAGCTTATGGAGATAGAGAGTAATAAGATTACCGATGAGGCGCTTTCTTACATAGCGAAGGCAGCAGATGGTTCGATGCGTGACGCGTTGTCACTCCTCGATCAGTGCATGGCATTCTTCATGGATGAAGAAGTGACCCTTGATAAGGTGCTAAGCGTGCTGGGTGCGGTGGATCAGGAGATATTCAATAGGCTTTTAACCGCGATAGAAGCAAAGGACGTTAAGACGACACTTTCAATTGTTGAAGAGGTGGTTATGGCAGGTCGCTCACTTCCGCAGTTTGTAAGCGATTTTACCTGGTACATGCGCAACCTTCTTCTTATCAAAAGCGCGGACCATATGGAGAACGTTCTCGATATGTCAACGGAGACCATAGAGGGAATGAGAGCGGCATCGCAAGATGTATCCATGCAAAAGGTTATTCGCTATATTCGTATATTGTCAGAGCTTTTAAACGAGATAAGATACTCGGGACAGAAGAGAATCTTGATAGAGGTCGCTTTTATCAAGCTTTGCAGACCACGTATGGATAATAATACAGATGCCCTGATAGATAGAATTAACGGAATCGAGGATATGATAGCCCATGGTGGCGTTGTAAGCAAGACAATAGTTGAAGGTCCCGAGGCAGTAAATGCACTGGCGGAGGCTGCACCACGGCCGGCGATTAAGACAAAGGAATTCCCTAAGGCGATTCCGGAGGATATTAAAGAAGCGGTTAAGCACTTTTCGGAGATAGCTACGGAGATGGGCGGCATAGACAAGGGATTCTTAACCGACACCAGGCTTAATCTTAACGGCGACAAGCTTCAGATAGTGTTCTTCAATGCGGTGGCATATGCCATGTATGAGGATGATCCGGAGCGTGTGGAGAGACTTGCGGACTTAATAGCTGAGAGAATCGGCAAGAGAGTGGAGCTGGAGATAACTTTCTATAATAACAGCGTTCCTTATGAACAGGAGCATATAGATCTCTCCAAATTTATCAACATGAACATCGACATCGAAGATGATGACGATATATAGAAAGGATAATGATATGGGTAAAAAAGGCGGATTCCCGGGTGGTATGGGCATGCCGGGCAATATGAATAATCTTATGAAGCAGGCGCAGAGAATGCAGCGTCAGATGGAAGAAGCCAATAAGCAGCTCGAAGAGTCGGAATTTACGGCAACGGCAGGCGGCGGAGTGGTTGAGGTTAAGGTCTCGGGCAAGAAGGAGCTTGTATCCGTTAAGCTTGCAGAGGAAGTTGTCGATCCTGATGATATCGAGACATTGCAGGACTTAATCGTTGCTGCGGCTAATGAAGCTTTAAGACAGGTTGAGGAAGCATCAGAGAAGTCTATGGGAAGTATTACCGGAGGACTTGGCGGACTTGGTGGATTTCCTTTCTAGGAGATAAGATGGAATACTATAGCAGTGAGATTTCGAAGCTTGTAGAGGCGTTCGCATCGCTTCCCGGAATCGGCAGGAAAAGTGCTCAACGGTTGGCGTTTCATGTCCTTAATATGCCTGTAGAGCGTGTTGACGAATTTGCGGAAGTGCTTGTTAATGCCAGAAGGAATATAAGATATTGCAAGACGTGCTTTACGCTTACGGATACGGAGGTGTGTCCGATATGCGCCAATGCTGCGCGTGACCATAAGACAATAATGGTTGTTGAGACGGTAAGAGACCTGGCAGCATACGAGAAGACGGGGAAGTACGATGGTGTATATCATGTTCTTCATGGCGCGATATCGCCTATGCTTGGAATCGGACCTAACGATATTAAGTTAAAAGAGCTTATGGTTCGCTTACAGAACGAAGATATTGATGAAGTAATAATCGCAACCAATTCTTCCCTTGAAGGCGAGACCACGGCTATGTATATAAGTAAGCTTATTAAGCCTACGGGTATCAAGGTAAGTCGCATAGCATCGGGAGTACCGGTTGGCGGAGACCTTGAATATATTGATGAGATTACGCTTCTTCGTGCACTCGAAGGACGTACTGAGATATAAGGAGGAAAACGAAATGACGACTCAGGAGCTTAAAGTAAAAGCTAACGAGATTCGAAAAGGAATCGTTGTGGCAGTTCATGCAGCCAAGTCCGGTCACCCGGGCGGATCCCTTTCCGCAGCAGATATGATGACATATCTTTATTTTGAAGAAATGAATATTGATCCTAAGGATCCGAAGAAAGCCGATCGTGACCGCTTCGTATTATCGAAGGGCCATTGTGCACCTGCGCTTTATTCCACACTTGCACACAGAGGCTTCTTCCCTGTTGAAGATCTTGCCACATTAAGAAAGGTAGGCTCTTATCTTCAGGGTCATCCTGATAAAAAGCATATCCCGGGAGTAGATATGTCTTCGGGATCTCTTGGTCAGGGCTTCTCTGCAGCAGTAGGTATGGCATTGGCAGGCAAGATGGATAAGAAGGATTACAGAGTCTATGCTATGGCAGGTGACGGCGAGATTCAGGAAGGTCAGATCTGGGAAGCAGCAATGCTCGCAGGTGCGCATAATCTTGATAATCTCGTATTAATCGTCGATAATAACGGCCTTCAGATTGATGGTAAGATAGAAGACGTATGCTCTCCGTATCCGATTGATAAGAAGCTGGAGGCATTTAATTTCCACGTAATTAATATTAACGGTAACGATATGGATGAAATCGCAAAGGCATTCAAGGAAGCGCGAGAGACAAAGGGTTGCCCTACAGCAATTGTAGCTAAGACTATTAAGGGTAAGGGCGTGTCATTCATGGAGAACAATGCAGGATGGCATGGCAAAGCGCCTAACGATGAGGAGTTCGCTATTGCAATGGCAGATTTAGAGAAAGAAGGTGCTAACTAATGGCAGATATTAAGAAAGTTGCGACCAGAGACAGTTATGGTAACGCTTTGGCAGAATTAGGAATGGCACATGACAATATAGTAGTACTTGATGCAGACCTTGCGGGAGCAACCAAGACTGCGGTATTCAAGAAAGCCTGTCCGGATCGCTTTATCGATTGCGGTATCGCAGAAGGTAACATGATGGGCGTGGCAGCAGGTCTTGCTACATGCGGCAAGGTTCCGTTCGCAAGTTCATTTGCGATGTTTGCTGCGGGAAGAGCTTTTGAGCAGGTAAGAAATTCAATCGGATATCCGCATCTTAATGTTAAGATAGGTGCGAGCCACGCAGGCATCTCCGTAGGTGAAGATGGTGCGACGCATCAGTGTAATGAAGATATCGCGATTATGCGTACGATTCCGGGTATGGTTATCGTTAACCCGGCAGACGATGTGGAAGCGCGTGCTGCAGTTAAGGCTGCTTATGAGTACGAAGGGCCTATGTATCTTAGATTCGGCCGTCTTGCAATCCCGGTATTTAACGACGAGAATACCTACAAGTTCGAGCTTGGTAAGGGAATAAAGTTATGCGAAGGCAAGGATGTAACGATTGTTGCAACGGGACTTTGCGTTAACGAAAGCTTAGAAGCAGCCAAGATTCTCGAAGCAGCAGGCATCGATGCGGAAGTTATCAATATTCATACCATTAAGCCACTTGATGAGGAGATTATTCTTGCGTCAGCAAAGAAGACCGGCTGTGTGGTAACGGTTGAAGAGCATTCCGTAATCGGCGGACTTGGTTCTGCGGTATGTGATGTTCTTTCGGAAAAAGCTCCGACACGCACATTGAAAGTCGGAATTATGGATACATTCGGTGAATCCGGTCCTGCAGTAGAGCTTATTAAGAAGTATGGCATCGATGCAGAATCTATCGCCGATAAGACAAGGACATTCCTTGGTAAGTAATTAATACCCTTAAGGGGAAGCGCTTTTATGGATAAGAAAAAGAAGCGGGATTTCCGCGTTCTTAACAATGAAAGTGAATATGAGAAGAAGCTTAAAGCACATAGAATGCGAGTGGGCGGATTCATATTCTTATTATTCACAATACTTGTAATTGCAGTTGTTGCCGTGATACTTATACTTAAGTATCGCGGCTATCAGCATTATGAGGTAGTAAGTGAAGAGAAGATGGAGATGATATCCGAGGCTGCATTCTATGATTATGATGGCGACATTTTGAAGGTCAGCAAGAATGGTGCTATTCTTATTGGAACTGACGGCGAGAAGCTCTTTAACGTAAGCTATGAGATGAACGACCCGATAGTCGATATCTGCGGAAGCTATATTGCGGTTGCGGGAAGTAAGGCGTCGGATATCTATATAATGAATGCATCCGGTCTTAAGGGGCATATTGTGCTTACAAAGAAGATCAGGCAGATAGAAGTGGCGTCGCAGGGAACCGTTGCTGTATTGACGGAAGATAAGGGTACTTACTATATCAATCTCTATGATACGGATGGCAACGAGCTTGTTGAAGGTGCAATGCACCTTGCCAATACAGGTTATCCGCTTACCATGGATCTTTCGTATGATGCCAAGCTTCTTGCAGTGTCTGTTATTGACATTGGAACCGGGCGTGCGAGAACCACGCTTAATTTCTATAATTTCGGTTCTGTCGGACAAAATGAGATTGATAACAAGGTTGCCTCTTATACATATGAAGATACTGTTGTGCCCCGTGTACTATTCTTTGAAGATGGAAGAGCGGTTGCCGTAGGTGATAACAAGGTCATTTTCTACAAAGGGAATGAGGTGCCTGAGGAAGATGAAGTTATAGATCTCGCGACAACGATAAGAGCAATCTGCCATAACGGTGCATATCTGGCGCTTTGCTGCGAGCCTGTGAAAGAGGAGGTTGCATCCGGCAATGCAGATGCAACAGCCCATGTGCTTTGCGTCTATGATACAAAGGGTAAGGAATTATATAGAGAGTTGTTCAATGAGAATTTTGATAGCATTACGTTTCTCGAGAATAATGATCTGTTCATAGATAGAGGCGGACGCGGTCTTATCTATTCGATTAACGGAACAAAGAAGTTCGAGGGAGACTTTGCCGAGCAGGTCATCACGATGGCGTCAGGCAAAGCGACGAACGAATATTACATATTATATAGAAACAGAATTCAAAGGGTAAGATTAAAGCGATGAATGTTATTTTAGTTGTTGTTGCAGCGATTCTTATTATGTCGGTCGTAGGAGGTATGAGGAAAGGCTTTGTTAAGACGGCATACGGATTATGCGGGCTTGTTCTTGCAATAATACTTGTGTGTGCACTGACACCGATGGTTAAGGATATGTTGCTCAAGACGAAAATCTACGATAAGACATACGAGAAATGCTTAGAGACACTCGAACGTAATTACACTAAGAACAGGCAAGCGGAGATTACGAACAATACCACTGCGCCTACGGAGGAAGAGGTATTGAAGCTGGGCGGGATTAAGCTGCCGGCCTTTGCTGCGAAGAAGTCGAATGAATATGTGAATGATGTTAAGACAGCAGTTCTTAATACGGTATTTGAGCGTGCGGCGGCGAAGCTTGCATATTGGATAGTCTGTGTAATGGCATATGTGGTAACATTTATTGTGATAAGCATTGTTCTTGCGATAGTGTCCGGTGTGCTTAATATAGTAGCGAAGCTTCCTGTTATAAGTACTGCAAATAAATTACTCGGGGCAGTTGCGGGACTTGCAAGCGGACTTGCGGCGGTGTGGCTTCTGGCGATAGGCATGACGATGTTTGCAAATCAGGATACGGTTCAGAAGATAATGGTTGATATATATAGGAATTCGTTCCTTACGTATCTGTATGAGAATAATGGAATCATATATCTTCTGGGATATTTTCTCGGTTAGATAATAAAATAAAGCGATTGGATTTTGAAGAAGGCCTTACGGCCTTCTTTTGTTGTATAATGACGACTTTATAGAAACTTTATAAATAAAAAAGACTATCTTAATTGCAACCGGAGCGGGATATCCGTATTATTATTTGTAAATAATATGTATAATTGATTAATTATATTATTGGGGTCAAATGAGGAGGTACAGAATGAAAAAGCGATTGATGGCGATATCCGTTCTTGTGCTTATGGCGATGCTCTTGATTTGTGATATAGGTGGCGTTGCAAAAGAGAAGGATAGCGAAGTTATTCCGGAGAGGTATGACTTAAGAGAATTGGGTCTGATTACTGATGTCAGAAGTCAAGGTAAGCAGAATATGTGCGCAACTTTTGCATGTGTGGCTGCAATGGAAAGTAATGCACTTGTACGCGACTATGGAGAAAATGATATTTCTGAATATCAAGTAGGATATATAAGTGATTGTGTAGTAACTGATGATAAGTCATTAATTAATGGCGAAGGAGTAGAGGCTCATGCAGGATGGTGGTTTAACGGTACATGGCCTGATTTTGTCGTTGGCGCATTTATGCGAGGATATGCTTTAAAACCCGAAGAGGAATTTCCGTTTTCACAGGTTAGAGAAGAACTGCCTAAAGAGGGGATAACGTTTGATGGGAATCTTTTTATTGATTCATGTTATTGTGCGCTTATAACTGATACGGAATCTGTAAAGCGGCTTATCATGAAAAATGGCGCAGTGTATGCCCTTGCAGCAGTTGCGTATTGGGGATACCCTAAAGTTGGAGATGTTGATACGGGCGCGGCATATCTTCCGGAGTATACAAATTTGTCTTCCAGCGCGAATCATGGAGTGGCGATTGTAGGCTGGGATGATAATTATAGTAAAGATAATTTTGGAACTACGCCGCCCGGAGACGGAGCTTGGATTGTAAAAAGTAGCTGGGGGGCAAGATATGCTGATAAAGGTTATTGGTATGTTTCTTATTATGATGCTGCATTTCGTGATAAGCAGAACGTAATGTCAATAACGGTAGTTGATAATAGAGAATATGATAGAATCTATCAGTATGATGGGGGCCCTGGAGTGTGTTATCTTGATGGCGTTACAGATGCAGTTATGAATTTTACTGCTGAAGAGAATGAAGAGATAACCGGCGTGAGAATTAAGCCGACAAATTCAACGATAACGCGCTTGGAGGGAATGACCGTATGGGAATTTGATGGAACGATTGCACATATTAAGGTTTACCGCGGTACATTTACCAGCGATACAAATGAAGAGGATAAGCCAATATATGAGCAGGATTATGAAATAGAATATCCCGGATATCAAACGGTGATGCTGGATAAGGCGATTAAATTGCGGGAAGATCAGCCATATTATATAAGAGTTACATTTGATGATCCGATTACATATGCCATAGATGGCGCGAAGACATTCGGCGGATTAAGCATTATAGCGGATGCAAATCCGGGTGAAACGTATATTAAAGTTCTGGATGAGGAAGAAAACGGTGTCTGGTATGACGGAGTTAAGACACCAAAAAGTAATCCGGTAAGTTCGGTTTGCTTGAAGGTACTTGCAAGAGACCGAGAACTTTCCAAGTTGGAGGTTGCAACTATATATGTGGAAGAACATAAGGTGTTGTGCTGCGCCGTATTGGTACTAATAATAGTGATTTTTCTCGGCCTGAAACACATCATTTTGTG
>JAILJL010000059.1 GCA_024694785.1 Lachnospiraceae bacterium | reverse complement strand
ACAATCTGTTCTTGATGCCTTAGAGCTTAGAGATAAGGGAATGTCTGCGGGAGAGATTAAGGATTATCTTGAGAAGGTCAAAGCGGACAGCAGTATATATATTATGGTTGATACCATGTATTATCTTAAGAAAGGCGGAAGAGTTACTCCTGCTGCGGCATCTATTGCCACACTTCTTAAGATCAAACCGGTTTTATCAATTAATGGCGAGAAACTTGATCTTTTCGGAACTGCAAGGACGTTAAAAAGCGCCAAGTCCATGATGATAGAGCAGATGAAGAAGGACTTTGCGGAGAAATTCGGTTCGCCGGATGGTAAGAATATGCATCTTGAGATAGCATATACCAAGGATTTTGACATTGCGAAAGAATTTCTTACGGAAGTTAAAGAAGCTTTCCCTAATAATGAGATAGTGGTACAGCCTCTTTCTTTAAGCGTATCATGTCATATAGGACCGGGTTCGCTTGCACTTGCATGTTCTAAGAAGATAGGATAGGGAAAATTCGTGAAAGTAGAAGAATTTGATTTTGAGGAAATAATTAATAATCCGAAATGTCTTGACGAGTATTCGGAGAAGATGGCAATGATGTTCACTGATATAAGTGATGGTGAAGCGACTGCGGTATTGACTATTCAGCCCTGGCAGGTGAATCCCCTGGGATCGCTTCACGGGGGAGTGCTTTTCTCATTGGCGGATATTGTAGCGGGAACTGCGGCAACCGCAGGCGGAGTTAAGGTGACTACGCTTGATTCGCAGATTTCTTTCCTTGCACCGGCATTGCTTGAAAGAACCAAGACGGTTACAGCTTACGGCAAGAGAATTAAAGCGGGTAAGACGATACAGGTTATGGAAACCGAGATTTATGACGAAGAAAAACGCCTTATCAGTAAGGCGTCGTTCACGTTTTTTGTTATGAAAGCTTAGATTCGTCGTCATCCTTATTATGCATAAGTTTGTAGAATAAACCGAATAACCAGATTAATACGGGGATAATGATTGTTGCGGCAATAGAAGCCATAAATAATCCCATTGAATTCTCCGATGCCGTTAATGCGGCAAATATCGTTGCCATGTATAATGCAACAAGTAATATAATGCCTATAACGGCAAGGATTCTTCGAGTCTGTTTCATATTGATTACCTGCCTTTTGGTATGTTGGTGTTCGGTTAGAAGTGTAGCAGAAATTGTATTAAAAGGTCAAGTAATTTATTTAACTTGCATTTTTGTTACAAATATATTACAATGACAATATGTGTAGTAGTATATTAGTGAGGAGGAGATACACATTGAATTCATTAACCAAAAAGGCGCTGGCTATCTTATGCGTACTTAGTGTTGTGTTCAGTACAATGGCGCATCCTGAATCGGCGAAAGCTGATTACACAAATAATGACCCGACTTTAATCGATACGGTCGAGAATAAGTACAACGGTAAGTTATATGTAAAGTTTTATATACCGGCAGACACGACGATTACCTATACCATTTATCCGGATATTAAGAACAACGGTACTCAGCAGGGAATGAAGCTGCAGAAGATTACCGACACGATTACCAATACTACGGATTCCATTCTGGCGGTTACCAAGATTATAACCGTTAAGTATTACGGAAAGTATGTGGTAAGAGCTACGTATGGCGACGGAATCTGGGATGAACATCGTGTAGACAGTAAGCTGCCGTATTCCAAGAAGTCTTCGAAGTATGTATTTACAGATGATGATGTGTCTGCATACGAGAAGGGCGAAGATGTGGCAATCCTTGACAATGACAAGATTTCGGTTGTATTTTGCAAGGAATCAAAGTATAAGGATACCACGTCGGAGGTATTCCTGACCATGACATATTCCGGACTTAACGGCGATATCACGTTGGCAGAAGACAAGATAGTAGAGCTTGTACCGAGAGCTGATTTCTCATATCAGATAATGTATACACCTCGTCTTGAGGGAGTTAATGTATATATGCTTGTATATAATGCAGCAGGCGATCTTGTAAGATGTCTTAAGATTACAGAGATTGACTATTCCAATTCGGGATACAGACTCAGAGTTTTATAATGAATTTGCAAAGAGCAGACAGTTGTGTCTGCTCTTTTTTTATTTATAAAAGTTTTGTAGAATAATTACTTTAATATTAATAATTTGTATACAATAAAAGTCAAAAAAGTATGGAAAAAGTGTGATGTATTATTTATAATAATTTATGTAAGAAAAATTTACAGGAGGTCTCTTACTTATGTTTAAGCTTGAGCAAAACAAGACAACAGTCAAGACCGAGATACTTGCCGGCTTGACCACCTTCATGACAATGGCTTACATCATTGCATTGAACCCTAATTTACTTACAGGCTTTGGCGCTGAGGGCCAGCAGCTCTGGAACGGCGTATTCTTAGCAACCTGTATCGCATCTGCAGTCGGTATGTTTGTTATGGCATTCTGCGCAAACAAGCCGTTTGCAATGGCACCGGGAATGGGTCTTAACAGCTTCTTTGCAGTAGTTGTAGGACAGATTGTCGGACTTACCGGAATGACATATCTTGAATCATTCCAGGCAGCACTTGTTATCATTCTTGTTGAAGGTGTGATTTTCATCATCCTTTCACTCTTTGGTATCCGTGAGAAGATAGTTGAAGCTATTCCTCTCGGAGTACGTTTCGGTATAGCACCTGCAATTGGTATTATGTTACTTAATATCGGTCTTGGTTCTAACTGCCAGATTTTTTCTGACAAGGGTGGACCTTTCTTCGCTATGAGAGATTTCTTTGGTTCACTTACTGCAGGATATGCTAAGGAGACGATGGGAACCGGATTCGGACCTATGGTTCTTTCCGTAGCAACAATGTTCATTGGTTTATTTGTAATTATCTACCTTAACCATAAGAAGGTTAAAGCTTCCGTTATTCTTGGTATGCTCGTTGCATCCATAATCAATTGGGTTTGCAATATTGCGATTTTCCACAACAATCCATTTGAATCATTAAAGACAGCAAGCTGGTTACCTCCTTTCAAGGATATGGCAGCAACTACGCTTTTCAAGTTTAACTTTACAGGATTTGCACAGATCGGCTGGGCAACAGTTATTACTCTTATCATCACATTCTGTATCATCGATATGTTCGATACAATCGGAACTTTAGTAGGTACAGCATCACGTGCAGGTATGGTTGATGAGAAGGGTAACATGCCTAATATGAAGGAAGCTCTTCTTGCAGATGCTGTTGGTACAGTAGCAGGTGCTTGTACAGGTACTTCTACAGTTACTACATTCATCGAGTCAGCATCAGGTGTTGAAGCAGGCGGACGCACAGGTCTTACAGCTTTAACAACAGGTATCGTATTCCTTGCATGTATGTTCATTTCTCCTATAGCAGCTATTATTCCTTCTGCAGCTACATCTTCAGCTCTTATCTATGTAGGAATCTTAATGCTTTCAGGACTTAAGAAGGTTGACTTTGAAGATCTTTCACAGGCAGCTCCTGTAGCTTTAATGCTCATCGCAATGCCGATTTCATCTTCAATCGGACATGCAATCGGTATCGGTCTTATTACTTATACAGTAATTAAGGTGCTTACAGGCAAGGCAAAGGAAGTACATTGGCTCACATATATTCTTTCGGTTCTTTTCCTTGTTAAGTTCTTTATTCCAATGTAATAATATAAGTTTAAGAAGTTTAGGTTGAAAAAGTTATGAAGCGCCCGATTATTCGGGCGCTTTTTCTTGTAGTTTTAATTTGTTTAAAGTATAATAAGTAGGCATGGGATTATCCCATAGAATGATTTTACGAGGTGCATTATGGCATTACTTGAACAGTGGAGAACTGCTGCATATAATGAGCAGGCAGATAGAGGAGAATTACAGAACTTCTGGAGAAGATATTTCGAAAAGGAAACTTCGGTATATGAAAAGCTTCTTGAGAATCCTGATGAGGAAGTAAAGGGAACGGTTAAGGAACTTGCAGATAAGTTCGGTATCGAGCTTATGGCAATGGTCGGTTTCCTTGATGGAATAGATGATTCACTTGTTACACCGAATCCTATCGATACGATGGAGGAGAATACTGTTGTTTCATTAAAGTTTGACAAGGCAAAATTATACAAGAATATGGTTCGTGCCAAGGCAGACTGGTTATATGAGCTTCCGCAGTGGGAGAAGATCTTCACGGAAGAAGAAAGAAAAGCGCTTTATAAGGAGCAGAAGGAATCTACAACAATTCGTGTGGGCAAGAAAATCGGACGTAACGATCCATGCCCTTGTGGTTCTGGCCGTAAGTATAAACAGTGTTGCGGTAAGAACGCATAATTTATACCTTGGGTTGATGAAATTATTAACGCACGTGAAGTGCGAATTTAGCAGCGGAGTCACCGCGAATTATGCTTATATTATATACTTTTCAATTCTGTTAAAAAGCATACTTGACAATAATAAGTGAATGCGTTATTATTCATATAATTTATAAATCCAACGCGTTGACGAGAAGAGTAAGACGTCTAAGTATATGACAGAGAGAGCTGCAGTTGCTGAGAGCAGTTTAATAGACATTCGTCCGAAGACCACCTCTGAGCGGCCTTAATAGGGTCCGGTGACTCCGTTACAGTCATAATGAGAGACCATGAGAATGGTAACTTGGGTGGAACCGCGTATATTACGTCCCTTGCATTTGCAAGGGACTTTTTGTTTATTTAAAGGAGGAATTGACATGAAGATTACTTTGGTTGACGGCTCGGTAAGAGAGTACAGCGAGAAGAAAATGGCTTTCGATATCGCAATGGATATTTCCGAAGGTCTTGGTCGTGCAGCTTGTGCGGCAGAGATTGATGGTAAGGTTTGCGATCTTCGAACAATTATAGATAAGGATTGTACTTTAAGAATCTTTACAGCTAAGGATCCGGAAGGTTTAAGAGTATTACGCCATACGGCATCTCATATACTTGCTGAAGCTGTTAAGGTTGTACGTCCCGGAGTTAAGGTTGCAATAGGTCCTGCCATCGATACGGGATTCTATTATGATTTCGATACTGAGCCTTTCTCGAGAGAGGATCTTGACGAGATCGAAAAGGAAATGAAGAAGATAATAAAGAAAGGTGAGCGCCTTACATACTTCGAGCTTCCGAGAGAAGAAGCAATCAAGAAGATGGAAGAGTTAAAAGAGCCTTATAAAGTAGAGCTTATAAAAGACCTTCCCGAAGATGCAATCATCTCCTTCTACAGTCAGGGAGAAGGCTTCACGGATCTTTGCGCCGGCCCTCATCTTATGAATACCAAGGGAGTTAAAGCTTTTAAGCTTATATCTTCTTCAATGGCTTATTGGAGAGGCGACGAGAAGAGAGAGAGATTGCAGAGAATCTATGGTACTGCATTCGATAATAAGGAAGAACTTGAGGCTTACCTCGAGCAGCTTGAAGATGCCAAGCGTCGCGATCATAATAAACTTGGACGCGAGATGGGATTATTTACGACGGTTGATTGTATAGGACAGGGACTTCCGCTCTTTACCCATAAGGGAACAAAGATGATTATGAAGCTCCAGAGATGGGTAGAAGACATTGAAGAGAAAGAGTGGGGATATGTACGTACAAGAACACCGTTAATGGCAAAATCAGACCTTTATAAGATATCCGGCCATTGGGATCATTATCTTGACGGAATGTTCGTTCTTGGCGATCCTGAAGACAAGGAGTGTATGGCCCTTCGCCCTATGACATGTCCGTTCCAGTATTATGTATATAAGAACGAGCAGCGTTCATACAGAGACCTTCCGTATAGAATGGGCGAGACTTCTACGCTCTTTAGAAATGAGGATTCCGGAGAAATGCATGGTCTTACAAGAGTTCGTCAGTTTACGATTTCCGAAGGACATAATATTATCCGTCCGGACCAGGCAGAGCAGGAGCTTAAGAATTGTATCGATCTTGCTTATCATATTCTTTCAACACTTGGATTGCAGGACGATGTAACATACAGACTTTCAAAGTGGGATCCTAATAATACCGCCAAGTATATTGGTGATGAGGATTATTGGAACAGAACGCAGGGTGCTTTACGTGAAGTCCTTATTGAAAAAGGTGTTCCGTTTACGGAAGCTGACGGTGAAGCTGCTTTCTACGGACCTAAGATTGATATTCAGGCTAAGAATGTATATGGTAAGGAAGATACAATGATTACGGTTCAGCTTGACTGCGCTTCTGCAGAAAAGTTCGATATGTACTATATAGATCAGAATGGTGACAAGGTACGTCCTTACATCATTCACAGAACATCACTCGGATGCTATGAAAGAACTCTTGCTTGGCTTATCGAGCATTATGCAGGTAATTTCCCGACATGGTTATGCCCTGAGCAGGTAAGAATCCTTCCTATATCGGATAAGTATATCGATTATGCCAATAAGGTATGTGATTACTTAAAGAAGAATGATGTTGACGCAACGGTTGATTCGCGTTCGGAGAAGATCGGATTTAAGATTCGTGAAGCTCGTCTTGACAGAATTCCGTATCGTCTTGTTGTCGGCGAACAGGAGGAAGCAGCTGAGGAAGTTGCTGTAGGTTCAAGATTCGCAGGAGATGAAGGCAAGATGTCCATTAAAGAATTTACAGATAAGATCTGCGAAGAGATTCGTACCAAGACGATAAGAGAGGTTACGATACAGCCGGATAACAAGTAAGGGGCGATTATATGGATACAATGATTAACTTTCCGAATCTCGGAATACATCTTAATAATGTGGGCAAGCTTATTCACATAGGTAAGCTTGATATAGCTTATTATGGTATATGTATAGCCATAGCTGTATTATGCGGAATAGCAATGGCCTGCTATGAAGCAAAGCGCACGGGACAGGAATCCGAGACCTATATGGATCTTGCAATATATGAGGTTATATTCTCAGTTATCGGTGCGAGAATATACTATGTTATATTCAAATGGGATTATTACTCGCAGCACCTCGGTGAACTTTTCAATCTGAGGAATGGCGGACTTGCCATATATGGTGCTGTTATAGCAGCAGTAATTACGGCCTTTGCCTATTCAAGAATCAAGAAGATATCTTTTCCGCTTATGGTTGATACTGCGGGGCTCGGCCTTGTGCTTGGCCAGATTATCGGAAGATGGGGTAATTTCTTTAATAGAGAAGCCTTCGGAGATTATACCAATAATCTATTCGCGATGCAGCTTCCGGTGTCGGCTATAAGAGGCGATGAGATAACGGATATTATGGAAGCAAATTCCGTCGTTATAGAGGGAATTAAGTTCGTTCAGGTACATCCGACCTTCCTTTATGAAGGACTCTGGAATTTGGGCGTTTTTATACTTATGAATCTCTATAAGAAGAATAAAGCATTTGACGGAGAGGTGTTCCTTATGTATCTTGGCGGATACGGAATAGGAAGATTCTGGATTGAAGGCTTGCGTACGGATCAGCTTCGCTTTTGGAATACCGAGATTGCGGTATCGCAGGTTCTTGGAATTGTGCTTTTTGCGGCAGCGATAATAATAGATATTGTTGTAAGAGTAAGAAGGAAGAACGTAATCAAGAGTATGCAAGGACATTAAAGTTTCACAATTTAAGATTTGGATTTACGGAGAAAAAGCTCCGGGAAAATGACTTATTTAGTGGTCGGATTCCCGGGGCTTTCTTTATTTTGTGGTTTTATTAAAAACCGTGAAACACGCATAAAATCTAAGAAAATACTTGATTTTATATGCTGATTGTAGTAGTATATGAGTAGAAGTGGAGCGAAGTGGTGCAAAGTACCACGAAGTGGTGGATAAGTTGATAAGTTAGTGGATAAACGCAGGAAAAGCGCGAAGAATCGTGGAAAGGAGGACTCATCATTATGTTCATGGGCGAGTATAATCATTCGATAGATGCCAAGGGCAGAATGATAGTGCCTTCCAAGTTTCGTGAAGAGTTCGGCGACGAATGCGTTATAACCAAGGGCTTTGACGGATGTCTCTACGGATACACGACGGAAGAATGGAAGAACATCGAAGAGAAGTTTAAGACCGTTAACTTAACTTCGAAGGATGCAAGAAAGTTCTTAAGATTCTTCTTCTCCGGTGCAGCAGCATGTGAGATTGATAAGCAGGGACGAGTACTTATACCGACGGTGCTCCGGGAATATGCAGGACTTGATAAGGATATAGTTACTGCAGGTACCTTGTCGAGAATTGAAATCTGGGATAAGGCAAGATGGCAGGACAATACCTATGATGATATGGACGAGATTGCGGAGCATATGGCGGAACTTGGACTTAGCATATAGAGGTAATTATAATGGAATTCAACCATGTATCTGTTTTACTTAATGAAACAATTGGATCGCTGAACATTAAGCCTGACGGAATATATGTTGACGGTACGCTGGGTGGTGCCGGACATTCGTATGAGATAGCAAAGAGGCTTACGGGAAACGGAAGGCTTATAGGAATAGATCAGGATGAGGACGCTATTAATGCTGCAACGCTTAAGCTCATGCAGTACAATGAGCGGACAATGATAATAAGAGACAATTACAGGAATCTGGTAACAAGGGTTAAAGAACTCGGGATAGATAAGGTCGACGGAATACTTCTTGACATAGGAGTTTCTTCATTTCAGCTTGATACCAAAGAGAGGGGCTTTTCCTACATGGAAAAAGACGCACCTCTTGATATGAGGATGGATAACAGGAATCCGCTGACGGCCGAGATCATAGTTAACGAATACGATGAAAGTGAAATATTTAAAATAATCAGAGACTATGGAGAAGATAAGTTCGCGAAGAACATAGCAAAGCACATAGTCAATGAGCGAAGCAAAGGCAGGATAACGACAACAGGCCAGTTGGCAGAGATTGTAAGACATGCGATACCGAAGAAGTTCTGGATAGAAGGGCCGAATCCTGCAATGCGAACTTTTCAGGCATTAAGAATTGAATGTAATAAAGAGCTTGAAGTCTTGACGGAATCCATTGACGGTATGATAGATTTCTTAGCTCCGGGGGGAAGAATAGCAATAATAACATTCCATTCTTTGGAAGACCGAATAGTTAAAGAGGCATTCAGAAGGAATGAGAATCCGTGCACGTGTCCGAAGGATTTCCCGGTATGTGTGTGCGGTAAGAAAAGCAAAGGACATGTAGTTACGAAAAAGCCTATAACGCCATCAGCAGAAGAACTTGAAAGAAACAGCAGATCTCACAGCGCAAAGTTACGCGTATTTGAACGAATTGCTGAATAAAAGGAGTAACACTTATGGCAAACGTTTCATGGATGAATGAAGAATATGTTGCAGGAACTGCAGCACCGTCGATTGACTTTGGCAAGGAAGCTGCAAGAAGACAGGCAATCGCGGAGGAGAACGAAAGAAGACGTCTCGAGGAGGAAGAGGCTCGTCGCCTTCATAAGGTTCACGTTCTTGCGTGTCAGAAGAGAAGAAGTCGTATCAATATGGTTGCAATGATAGGAGCAACTGCTATTGTTATGATTCTTTGTGTATCTTATATTAACTTGAGAGCAGAGTACAATAAGAGACTTAATCATGTCACTTCTTTAAAAGCTCAGCTTGTCAATCTTACAGAGACCAACAACATCTATGAGAAAAGAATAGAGGCTTCGGTTAATCTTGAAGAGATTCGAGATAAGGCTGTTAACGAGCTTAATATGGTATATCCTGCAGAAGGTCAGATCCGTTATTATCATATTGACAATACCGATTATATGGAGCAATATAGAGATATCCCAAACGGAAAGGATAACACCGTATTCGGAATGATTTTTACCGGCAAGTAATACACGGTTAAGGATAGAAAATTGAGCCCTAAGTCTAAGAACAGAATGTTCAAAAGAACAATTAATACGAAACTAATGGTAGTGCTTGTGATTATATTCGCAGCACTACTGTTTTTAGTGGGAAGAATTATATATATACAGATGGTAAAAGGCGAGCGATATAAGCGAATCGTACTTAATCAGCAAGAGTATTCTTCCATTACAATTCCTTATAAACGAGGGGATATTGTTGACAGAAATGGTTCTATACTTGCAACCAGTGCCGATGTATATAACGTAATTCTTGATTGCAAGGTTCTTAATGCGAAATCGGATTGCATTGATGTAACAATGAATGCTCTCGCAGAAGTCTTTGAATTGGATGAACACGAGTTAAGAAATAAGCTTAGTGAGAATAAGACGAGTCAGTATCTAGTACTTTTGAAGAAAGTTTCTTTTGATAAAGTCAGGGAATTTGACGAATATAAAGAGAGTGTCGATACCAAGAAGTCCTATGTAACAGGTGTCTGGTTTGAGAAGGAATACATAAGAACCTACCCGTACGGAAGTCTTGCAGCTAACGTCATAGGTTTTATAACTTCAGGTAATGAGGGTGTTACCGGACTTGAGAAGTATTATAACGATACCTTAAACGGTATTAACGGAAGACAGTACGGATACCTTGATTCGGATAACGATTATCAGAAGAATATAATCAATCCTACCGATGGTCATACTTTATGCACTACACTTGATATTAATGTTCAGATGATTGTGGAACAGAAGATTAAGGAGTTTAATGACGGCCTTAAAGACGGCGAGTACGGACTTGGAAGCAAGAATACCGCGGTAATGGTTATGGATCCGAACAGCGGCGAAATATATGCTATGGCAAGCTATCCGACTTTTGACCTTAATGCTCCGAGAGATTTGTCTGCTTATTACAGCGAGGAACAGCTTGATGAGATGGAAGACGAAGAAAAGCTTAATATTCTTAACGATCTCTGGAATAACTTCTGCGTAACAAGCACATATGAACCGGGATCTACAGCAAAGCCGTTTACGGTCGCGACAGGTCTTGATATGGGCAAGCTTACGGGGAATGAAACTTATTACTGTGACGGTTATGAAATGGTCGGCGGTCATAAGATAAAGTGCGTTAACCATAGCGGTCACGGGGTTGAGACCATAGAACAGGCAATTAATAATTCCTGTAATGATGCCTTGATGCAGATGAGCAGAGTTATAGGTGTTGATGCCTTTACCAGATATCAGGCAATATTCGGATTCGGCAAGAAGACCAATATCGATCTTCCGGGTGAAGCAAGAACCGATTCTCTTATATATACTATAGACAATATGAATGCAGCTTCTCTTGCTACGAATGCCTTCGGACAGAATTTTAACTGCACGATGGTTCAGCTTGCAGCGGCATTTTCTTCACTTATTAACGGCGGCAATTATTACAGACCGCATGTTATGAAGGAATGTTGGACTGCCGAAGGACGCGTCGAAGAGCAGCTTGATTCTTATCTTATAAGACAGACCATATCCGAGGAAACCTCAAGATATCTGCGTAAGTATCTGTATACGACGGTACAGGTCGGTACGGGTCATTCCGCAAAAGTTGACGGATATACAATGGGTGGTAAGACCGGTACTGCCGAGAAATTACCGAGAGGCAATAAGAAGTATCTCGTTTCTTTTATCGGTTTTGCACCTGCCAATAATCCAAAGCTTTTGATATATGTCATTATTGATGAGCCTAATCTCGAGAATCAGGCGCAAAGTTCTCTTGCAACCGGATTGGCTAAAGAAATCATGAGCGAGATTTTGCCGTATTTCAACATATATCCCGATGAAGATAAAGAAGGTTCCGTGCCTACTTTAACACCTCCCGAAGAGGATTACGAAGAGGATATTTTCGGCAATTAATTATCTTTAATATGTTGCCAACGTGATTCAAGAGGAATATAATTTATAGGTTAAAAATGATTTTTGAGGTGATATTTTTATGTATCTTACGGAGTGTATTCTTCCGATTCTAATTGCTTTTACCATAACGATCGCTTTGGGACCGATACTTATTCCGTGGCTTAAAAAACTTAAAGTAGGTAATACGGAAAGAGAAGAGCTTAAGTCTCATCAGGTTAAGAACGGAACGCCTACAATGGGCGGTATTCTCTTTTTGCTTGGTCTTACCGTTGCGACGCTTATTTTCGCCAACAATTATCCTGATGTGTTGCCGGTGCTTTTCCTTACATGGGGATATGCGATAATCGGATTTCTTGATGATTATCTTAAAGTCGTTCTTAAGCGTTCCGATGGTCTTTTGAGTTATCAGAAGATGCTTTTGCAGATAGTTGTAACAGGTATCTTTGCTGCATATATGGTTCTTTATTCGGATAATGACCTGACACTTCTTATTCCTTTTTCACAGTACTTTGTGCCGGGTGGTTATTATCTAAATGCAGGTATTGTAACAATTCCTTTAATGTTCTTTGCAGTTATAGGAACGGCCAACGGTGTTAATTTCACCGATGGTCTTGATGGTTTATTGTCAACCGTTACGATTCCGGTATCTTTGTTTTTCATAATCGTATCGTATTACAAGATGGAGCAGGTGGCGTTATTGCCGGCGGCGGTTCTTGGTGGACTTCTCGGATTTCTTATGTTCAATGCTTATCCGGCGAAGATTTTCATGGGTGATACGGGTTCTCTTGCACTTGGCGGATTTATAGCGGGAATGGCGTATATTCTCAGAATTCCGCTTTTTCTTCCGATAGTCGGATTTATATATTTTGTTGAAGTTCTGTCCGTAATGATTCAGGTATCTTATTTCAAATACACCAAGAAGAAGTACGGTGAGGGAAGAAGAATATTCCGTATGACTCCTATACATCATCATTATGAGCTTAAGGGTTATTCAGAGACTAAGGTCGTTGCGTTTTTTGCAATAACCACCGCATTATTGTGCCTGGTTGGTCTTGCGGGAATTTTCGGAGGTAAATTATGATACTCGATGGTAAGAAAATACTGGTTGTAGGCTCCGGCAAGAGTGGAGTTGCGGCCATTACACTTTTAAAGAAAAAAGGAATAAGCGCAATTCTTGCCGATTCTAATGATAAGCTTGATACAGATAAGCTTAAAAGCGCCAACCCTGTTTTGTCTGATGTGCAGATTGTTACGGGTGAATTGAGCGACAGTGTAAAAAATGATATTGATTGTCTTATATTAAGCCCGGGAGTTCCGACGGATCTTCCGTGGATTAATGAAATGCGTGACAGAGGCGTCATGATAATCGGTGAGATTGAGCTTGGATATATATGCGGAAAAGGTGATGTTATCGGAATAACCGGAACCAACGGCAAGACTACGACAACAACTCTTACGGGTGAGATTATGAAGGCTTACTATAAGCATGTTGATGTTGTCGGCAATATCGGTATTCCATATACCGAGAAGGCTGCGGAGCAGGTTGAAGATGAGATTACAGTTGCCGAGATAAGTTCTTTCCAGCTTGAGACGGTAATCAAGTTCCATCCGGTAGTTACGGCTATTCTTAATATTACGCCCGATCATCTTAATCGTCATCATACGATGGAAGCTTATATTAAGGCAAAAGAAGATATAACGCTTAATCAGACGAAGGACGATGTGTGCGTGCTTAATTATGACAGCCCTGATACCAGAGCTTTTATGGATAGATGTCCTGCAACGGTAGTTGCATTCTCTTCACAGAATAAGCTCGATAACGGATTCTATTATGAGGATGGAGCTATCTATAGAGCCGGTGTAAGAGATTATAAGGGCTATTGTGTGGGAACGCCTGTGTCATATAATGATAATCCGAACGAAGCCAAGAGAATCATGAATGTTACCGACATGAATCTTGTCGGAATGTGCAATATAGAGAATGTTATGGCTGCACTTGCGATTGCCGAGGCAATGAATGTACCGCTTGATATTACTCTTGATGTTATAAGGAAATTCAAAGCGGTAGAGCACAGAATAGAGTTCGTTGCAACAAAGCGCGGTGTGGATTATTATAACGATTCTAAGGGAACCAACCCTGATGCTGCTATTCAGGGAATTAAGGCAATGACTAAGCCTACCATTCTTATCGGAGGCGGATATGACAAGGGCAGTGAGTACGACGATTGGATCAAGGCTTTTGATAATAAGGTTAAGCTTCTTGTGCTTATTGGAGTCACAAGAGACAAGATTGCGGAATGTGCAAGAAAGTACGGCGTTACCAATATCGTAATGGCCGATACCTTTGAAGAATGTATGGATATATGTATCAAAAACGCTGAAACGGGAGATGCTGTATTATTGTCACCGGCATGTGCAAGCTGGGGAATGTTCGATAATTACGAGCAGCGTGGGCGTATATTTAAGGATATAGTTAACGGCATTAAGGAGAATTAATTAATGGCGGAAAGAGCAACAGCGGAGATCAAAAGAAGACGTAAAGAGAAGAAGAGAGAGACATCTGTCTTCTTCTTTGATTATACGCTTTTATTCATTACTCTGTTTTTGCTCGCTTTCGGCCTCCTGATGGTCTATTCGACATCGTCTTATGTTGCGGAGCTTAAGTTCGGAAGAGCGAACTATTATTTCGTTAAGCAGCTTCGTAATACCATATTGGGCCTTGTGGCGATGATTATCGCCTCGAATCTGGATTATAAAATATATAAAAGATTCGCTCCGTGGATATATCTTGTGTCACTTGTTTTGGTATTTCTTGTGCTTGTTATAGGTAAAGAGATTAACGGTTCAAAGAGATGGATTGTTATTAAGGGAATATCGTTTCAGCCGTCCGAACTTGCAAAGCTTGCCATGATTATATTTATAGCGGCTTTCCTGTCGAGTATAGGCAGTAGAATCGATGATATCAAGACTGTCGCGAAAACCTTTGCGCTGGCAGCACCGGCGTTTGTGGGAATAGCAATAACAAACCTTTCGAATGCAATTATAGTTATGGCGATAGTCCTTATAATTGTCTTTATATCGAGCAGAAGATATCTGCAATTTGTACTTACCGGCTTATGCCTTGCTTTTGTCGGTGCGGTATATATCATGAAGGTTGGCTATAGAGCAGATCGTATCGACGCATGGCTTAATCCGGAGACTGCAAAGAATGGCGCACAGACATTGCAGGGACTTTATGCTATAGGTTCAGGCGGAATTATGGGTAAGGGACTTGGACAAAGTATACAGAAGCTGGGACATGTACAGGAAGCGCAGAATGATATGATATTCTCGATTATCTGTGAGGAATTGGGACTTTTCGGAGCAATTTCGGTTATAGTGCTTTTTGCACTTATGATATATAGATTTGCGGTAATCATAAATTATTCCAATGATACTTTCGGAGCACTTGTGGTTGTCGGTGTACTTGGACATATTGCGACCCAGGTTGTTCTTAATATTGCGGTTGTAACCAATACGATTCCGAATACCGGTATCTCTCTCCCGTTTATAAGTTACGGAGGAACTTCGGTTATATTCTTACTTGCGGAAATCGGCATTGTGTTGAATGTATCGAAATGTATCAGGATAGAGGAGTCCGATATTGAAGAAGGATAATGTGATGCCGGAAGAGGCGCAGGACGAAAAAGGCAGCTTGCTGCTCAGAATACTGATTATTTTCTTCTCATATACCTTGATTGTAAGCTCATTCAAACCATCCATCGTAACTTCCATACTGTCGATAAAAGGAAGCGATTCAGGTTTCTTAAACTTATACTTAAGATAGACATATAAGGTATTAAAGGAATATTCATCATCAAGAATGACTCTTTTGATAACATCATCCTCATATAGATTATTGCCCTTAATATTAACTTTCTTAACATTACAACCAAGATAGACGAACA
>JAILJL010000055.1 GCA_024694785.1 Lachnospiraceae bacterium | reverse complement strand
TACGCCCTGATCCATTACGGTTATGGCGCTTAAGCCTTCCTTTTCATCGGAAATCTCATTCAGTCTTTTGATTGCTGCTTTTGTTACATCTCCGGTAGAATAACCGGTCTGCTTATCTACCGTTAAGATTATTCCCGCAGTTCCGTTAATCGAAGTATAACCTTCGTCCGCATTGTCCTTATAATCCACATCCGCAATATCCTGTAAAGTAATAACAGGCACTCCCTGAATCTTAAGATCCATGATAGGAAGATTTCTTATTGCCTCGATATCCGCAAGATCGTCACCTACTCTTACCATAACATTCTCGCCGTTACGTTCTACGTACCCGGCAGGCATCGAGAGGTTCTGCGCTTTTAACAGATCGGATAATGTATCTTCATCGAATATCTTCATGAAGTCCATATCAAATGGAATATAAGGTGGTAAAAGCGCTCTTATCTTGGCAGTTAACTCATCACATTTATCCTTATTCAGGGCTATTTCGATTTTGGTTGTTACACCGCCTGATACCGTTACCGAACCTACACCCTCCACGGATTCAACCTCCGGTACAACGGTATTGTTGACATATTCCGTAAGCTCTTCTATCGACATACCTTCCACAGACACAGCTGAAATAAGAACCGGGAGCATATCAGGATTAATCTTGATGATATTGGGATTTCCCGTATTCTCCGGGAAAGTATCCTTAAGATTATTGAGCTTTTCCCGCATATCTACGGTAATCGCATCCATGTTGGCCGACTGGTAGAACTCCAGAATGACCATGGAATAATTATCGTATGATGACGACCTTATGTTCTTAATATTCGTCATTGATGCCATCTGGCCCTCAATAGGCGCCGTGATAAGCTTCTCTACTTCTTCCGGCGTGGAGCCTATACTTGTCGTCACTATGATTGCATACGGCACATTCATGCTCGGAAGAAGATCTGTAGACATCCTCGTAAGTGAAATAAAACCGAGCAGCAAAATAAGCACAATTCCTACAAGCACCGTATATGGCTTTCTTACACTAAACTTTGCTAACATTTTTGTCTTTCCTTTCTATTATCCCGAATGAGACTTCAGTATATCAAAAACAATTTTATTTTTTGCGTTCATTAAATGTTTATTATTTCTATAACCTTTTGCTTATGAATAGTGTTATAATGATTACATAGAGTTGTGACTTATGTCACATAAAAATGAAATATCGAGGTACTATTATGACACTAAGACACTTTAAAGTATTTTTGGTTGTGTATACGGAGCGCAATATGACCGCCGCAGCCAAGAAATTGTATATGACTCAGCCATCCGTAAGTCAGACTATCAAGGAGCTTGAGAATCACTACAATGTCGTACTTTTTGAAAGATTCCCTAAAGCATTAATGCCGACACCATCAGGAGACGTATTATTCGAGTACGCTACCAACATACTTGAGATGAATAACGAACTCGACGATCTTATGAAACAGGGCAGTTCTCAGCACATATTAAGAATCGGCGCCAACGATACGGCGGGACTTACGCTTCTTGATGAACTTATCATCACCTATTCAAAGCTTAATCCTTCGGAGGAAGTCCGCGTTGTAATAAACCGCTCGGCTTTACTTGTCGAAATGCTTAAAAATAACGACGTGGATGTAATAATAACGGATGAATTTCAGATTTCTCCCGATCTTGAGAGCAGGATAATAGGAAAAGATTCATTCATCTTTGTGGCTTCTCCGGAATACAAACCATTGCCGAAAGATAATATGGCAAATGCCGGTTTTTTAAGCAACTCGAGACTCCTTTTAAGAGAACCGGGATGCGAACAACGTAATTACTTAGATAACTTCTTAAAAGAAAGCGGTGTAAGCGTAACTCCTTTCTGGGAAAGCATCAGCTACGACATTCTTGTAAATGCTGCTTTAAACGGAATGGGAATCACCCTTCTTCCGCGTAATAAGGTTACGGAATACTTAAATAATGGTTCCTTAATCGAAATTAAAGTTCCGGGATTCGACAGCCGTCAGGAATTCGTTCTTTCCTGGCCAAAGAGTAAATATCTCTCGACTCCGATCGACAACTTCATTAACTTATGTCTTAAAAAGGGTGCCTGAAGGCACCCTTAATTAATTTGTTCTGTCCGTAAAATCCTTATCTACCTTAATGGATGTATATACGTTCGGCTCTTTTTCAAGAACCTTCATAAATATCGCCTTTCTTATCTCTTCATCGCTAAGCTTATATCCTGACGGAACAACAACGTCAAATACAAGATTGG
>JAILJL010000145.1 GCA_024694785.1 Lachnospiraceae bacterium | reverse complement strand
GCTGCGCAAGAGTCTGCATGAAAAACGAACTCGGATACTGCAAATGGCTTTTAAGAAGCATTCCTATTGACTTAAAATATAATCGTAATGTATTCATTAAGTTCTAACCACCCTGAACTATCAAACGTTTCTTATTAACATTCCACATATAAGCGCCAAGCAGGATTAATGCTATAATCCAGAAGGCCTGCACCGCATATACCCTTAATGCCTCCGCTAATGCATAATCACCCGTATATAATCTTATCGGCGCATCAAGAAGCTGCGCATACGGAATAAATGTAATAAACTTCTGCCATCTATCCGGGAATAACGTAAGTGGCAAAAGATTTCCCGAAAAAGTCATCATAAGAAGATTGAGTAATCCCTGCATTCCCCTCGCATCAAGTGTTAGCATCGTAAATGCCATGGTTATATTGGAAAGCGCGCACACACAGAGTAATCCCAAAATCAATGCCGGAACTGCTGCCAGTAGATTAGGTATTGACTCCGGTGCACTGATTCCCCAGCCCTTCGGTAAAAGCACCGCCAATATAAGCATCGGAACAGCTCTCATAAGACTTCCCATAACCTTCTGTGCGGCGATACGCGCATAGTAGAAACCATACATATTTACAGGACGACACATATCATATGCTATATCGCCCGACTTAATCTTATCGACAAGCTCATTATCGATTGCAAGCATCATTCTAAAGAAAGCCTGCTGAAGCCATACATAGGTTACTACGCTTTCTATCGGAGTCGACTGCGGCTTACCCTCGTAAAGCGCTCTATAAAGCGCAATAAGTACAAGTCCGAAAAACATCTGACATAAGATTCCGCCAATCATCGCGCCGCGATACTGAAGCTCCATGCGAAGTCGCATGATAAATACAGATAAATATGCTCTCATAGATTAAGCTCCTTGTACATCTCGGCAACCGCGCTGGAATCGTAACTATCCAGAAGATTCTGTAACTCTCCGTCGTAAAGCTTCTCACCATGTCCAAGCACCATTACTCGTGAACATAGTTCAAAGATATCTTCCATATCATGAGTTGTAAGCATGATGGTTGTTCCGTATTCCTTATTCTCCCATTTTAAGAAATCTCGAAGCGCAAGCTTACTTACGGCATCAAGTCCGATAGTCGGTTCATCAAGGAATAAGAGCGAAGGACGGTGAAGTAACGAACCGCAAAACTCAGCTTTCATACGCTGACCGAGACTTAAAAGTCTAAGCGGGGTTCTGAGTAATTCCTCTATCTGAAGGGCTTCTGTAAGCTCTTTTAGTCTGCTTTCATAATCGGTTTTCGGGATTTTATAGATATCCTTAAGAAGATCGTAGCTATCGATAATCGGAACATCCCACCATAATTGGCTTCGCTGTCCGAATACTACACCTATATTCTTAACGTGCTTTTTTCTCTCTTTCCATGGGGTTATTCCGCTGACAGTGACATTACCGCCGCTTGGCGTAAGGATTCCGGAAAGAATCTTAACCGTCGTAGATTTACCCGCGCCGTTAGGACCAATGTAACCTATAAGCTCGCCCTTTTCTACGGAAAAAGACACGTCCTTAAGGGCGTGTACTGTTTCTTTCTCGCGAAAAAGCTTTCCTTTTTCTCTCTTTTTCTTAACTATAAAGTCTTTCTTAAGATTGTTGACTTCTATATAACTCATTGGACAAATCTCCTATTAGAATTAAAGTGCTTTTCTAGATTAATTGTTTTCGATTAAAAAGTCAAGTACGCCTTAGTTTAATTGCAATAAAAAAGCTCGCCGGATTGCGAGCTTTATTTATCATATTCTTAATGTGGAATCAAAACGAGCGATATGTTCATCCGTAATATTATGAGTTATTTCTATTAATGTTATATCAGGATCCTTTAATAACCGCTCCTCGATATCCGCTGCATTCTCCGCATCAACAGCACTGGTACCTTCGTCAAGTATAAGTATCGGGCACTTCCTAAGCAAAGCTCTTGCAATCGATAATCTCTGCCTCTCTCCTCCGGAAAAGTTCTTTCCGTTTTCTTCAACGACGGTAGCAAGCCCCTGTGGGAGCTTTTCTACTAACTTGGTAAGACCTGCATCGCTTAATGCCTTCTTAATACTCTCATCATCATAGTTTCCTTCAAAGAGGGTTATATTGTTTCTTATGGTATCATTAAAAAGGAATGTCTCCTGCGCAACAACACTTACCAATTTCGATATGGATTCTCGCGATAATTCGCTAATGCTGTCCTCATCATATTTAACGGTTCCC
>JAILJL010000135.1 GCA_024694785.1 Lachnospiraceae bacterium | reverse complement strand
GCCCTTTGGGCGGCTATTATTCTTTTAATGAGTTTTTCATGCGTAAGATGAAAGACGAATATCTTAACCTTGAGGATGGCACTCTTAATTCACCTTGTGACGGATTGCTTACGATAAAGGCGATCGACGAGAATGCAATCTTTAAGATTAAGCACTGTGAATACAGCGTAGAGAGGCTTCTTCGAAATGACAGACTTGCCAGACACTATATAGGCGGAACTGCTCTTATCTTCCGTCTGACTCCGGCCCATTACCATAGATACAATTATTGCACCACGGGGCGTGCAAGCGATACCATAAGAATAGACGGCATACTCCACTGCGTCCGCCCCCTCGCTCTTGAGAAATACCCGGTATTTACAGAGAATTCCAGAGAATACATCGAGATTAATTCTCCGGAATTAGGTCGTGTAATCCAGATGGAAGTCGGTGCGTTAATGGTCGGCAAGATATCCAATACCGAACTTTCCGCCCACGATGTTACAGCCAACACCGAGAAAGGATGCTTTGAATTCGGCGGTTCAACCATAATAGTTCTTTTGGACCATAAAGTTAAACTAAAGCACAAGTTCAAGATTAGAGAGAGCATCGACGGAGAGATTCCGGTTACGATAGGAGAATCTCTTTGTTAGCGCTTTTACTGCTGCAAATAATAAGGGAATGGGCATAACCCATTCCCTTTCAATTAATATGTACTCGCCGTTGCTATTGGTATCTTATCTCTTGCTATCCATATACTTATCTATAACTTTATAGATTTCCGCATTCGGATCGTCAACCATCTTAATATCGACATTCAACTCCAGAAGCTTATCCTGTCCGCTCTCGCGCTTTGCCCAGGTAGGAAGCTTCTCGTCACTCTTACTTCCGTCTTCATTGATAAGATATCCATTCGGATCGCCGGTATATGCAAAATTAACCCAGTAACTTTGCATAATCTCGGAAAGCTTGTTATCTTCATCGGTATATAATCCCGGATGTCTCCAGAGGTTACCGTATGCATACGGAAGTTCTCCTGCATGATAATTGGAGAGTATATTATTCTTCTTGGTAAAGTAATACTCGTAAGCAGGCCTTCCCTGCATAACCATGTAGTTATTCCATACATAATGGGAGTAACTGAACCACATTGCGCTATAAGCCACATTTAAAGCTCCCTTTGCCTCGCCCAGTGCATCTATTATAAAATGCTGGTCTCTGGCAGGCGTATCTACAGGTATGACAGCTGCCATTTCCCCGCCATATCCCTTCATCGCAACATCTATAAGACTTTCGTAGTTCTCTTCGGTTGCCTTGGTTGTAAGCAGAAAAGCATCCGCCTCTTTTGCATTGAATCCGTTAAGAAGCGCCTGCTCGTGATTCTCCCCTTTTTCATAGGTAAGATACGACTGTTCAACCAGCGCATATCCGTCAACCGTCATCGATGACTGCTGTGTCCTTGTTCCGACAAGCTTGTCCGCCGGTATATCTCTAAGGTCGGCTGATGAATTAACTCCGAATTCTTCCCTTACCTTGTTACCCGATTTAACTGCATTTTCATAGCTTCTAAAGGTATGGAACGGCTCTACCGGAACTATTCCGCTCGACTCGGCGATTGCATATCTGAAAAGCCCTTCTGTCAAAGGAGATGCGCATATTGCATTAACACTGGAAGCTCCTGCGGATTCACCCGCGATCGTAATCTTATTCTTGTCACCGCCGAAGGCCTCAATATTATCATATACCCATTTTAAAGCTGCTATCTGATCCAACAACCCGTAATTTCCGGTTGTGCCGTTAGGTGATTCGGCCTTAAGATCATCCGCCGCATAGTATCCGAACACACCCAGTCTATATGCGAAACTTACGAAAACAACGCCCTTCTTCGCCAGATTCTCTCCTCTATACTCAGAATATGACGACTGTCCGGTCATAAGAGAACCGCCATGAATATAGAAGATAACAGGAAGAAGCTCATCCTCTCTGTCTGATGGTGTAAATACATTAAGATACAGACAGTCTTCACTTATCTCTTCCACATATTCATCACCGAACTTAAATTGATAATCATGCCATCCCACTATATGCGACACAGAATCAAATAACACCGAACCTCGCTGCTGCATCGCCCTCGGACCATAGTGGTCGCAAGCTTTTACGCCTTCCCAGCCATCCGGCGCCTGAGGCTCTTTGAATCTGAGCTCTCCCACCGGTGCCTTGGCGTAAGGAATTCCGGCATATACCTTAGCAGTATGGTCTTCATTATACACACCGGTAAGCTTACCCTGTGCGATTTCCACAATTTCGGTTACATCGGGATTCTTATTATCTACCGCAGGAATACGCTTCGTCGGAGGTCCCGTCACCGCATAGTTAACCGCAAGCACAACTGCAAATATCAAAAAGGCCAGAATAATTTGCTTCGCGCCGCCTCCCTTTTTGTAAAATACACTGCGGTAAACGATCATTGCGCACGTTGCCGCAATACCGATAATCCAGCCCGCAATAATATTCTTTGAAAACTCGAGTAATGCTATATAAAGCACACCGATCAACACAACAAATACATAGTAAAAAATCACTATTCTCACCATCCCTTCGTTTAATCATTTAAAAATACAAAGAATTGCGGCATTCTTTTATATATTTATAGATTATCTTCTCTATGGTGTTTTTTCAAGCAATTTTATTATTACTTTTACAAAATATCTATATACTCTCCGTTTAATGCCTTGTTCATACTGCGAACTGCGCAGAATTTACCGCACATTGAACATGTATCATCATACTCAGGCTTCCTCTCGTCACGAATACGCTTGGCTGTCTCGGGATCAAGCGCACACTCCCACTGCATATCCCAATCAAGTACTCTTCTGGCATCTCCCATTCTGTCATCGATATCTCTTGCATGTGGGATTTTCTTAGCAATATCTGCTGCGTGCGCCGCGATTTTGGACGCAATTATTCCCTGCTTTACATCCTCCAGATTAGGTAACGCCAGATGCTCCGCCGGGGTTACATAGCAAAGGAATGCCGCTCCGCTTGCCGCAGCTATAGCGCCTCCTATTGCTGATGTTATATGATCGTATCCCGGTGCGATATCCGTAACAATAGGTCCCAATACATAGAATGGCACACCCTGACATATTGTCTGCTGCATCTTCATATTAGCCTCAATCTGATCCATAGGCATATGTCCCGGACCTTCGACCATAACCTGAACATCCTTCTCCCATGCGCGCTTCGTAAGCTCTCCGAGACGCACAAGCTCTTCTATCTGGCACACGTCGCTTCCGTCTGCAAGGCAGCCCGGTCTGCAGGCATCTCCCAGTGAGATTGTTACATCGTATTCACGGCAGATATCAAGTATCTCATTAAAGTACTCATAGAACGGATTCTCTTCGCCCGTCATGCACATCCAAGCAAATACAAGGGAGCCTCCTCTTGATACAATATTCATCTTTCTCTTATGCTTCTTAATCTGCTCAATGGTCTTACGTGTAATACCGCAGTGAAGGGTTACGAAATCCACGCCGTCTTCCGCATGAAGCCTTACAACATCAATAAAATCCTTAGCCGTAAGTTCACCAAGATCTCTCTGATAATGGATTACGCTGTCATATACGGGAACCGTACCAATCATAGCCGGGCACTCGCTTACGAGCTTCTTACGGAAAGGCTGTGTATTTCCATGGCTGGACAGGTCCATAATTGCTTCCGCACCCATATTGACTGCAGCCATTACCTTCTGCATCTCTATATCGTAATCCTTGCAGTCTCGCGATACGCCGAGGTTCACGTTGATCTTGGTTCTAAGCATGGAACCGACGCCGTTTGCATCGATACATGTATGATTCTTATTAGCGCAGATTGCAACCTGTCCCTTTGCAACAAGCTGTCTTATCTCTTCTTCCGTTCTGTATTCTTTCTTGGCAACAACCGCCATCTCCGGTGTTATGATTCCCTTTCTTGCTGCTTCCATCTGTGTTGCATAATTTCTCATTTCAATTCATCCTTTCAAATTCAACTATTCCGTAAAATAACCGGTTATGTTAAAAGCGTGATTCATAGGACCTGCTCCTTTGCCAAGGTCGAGCATTGTATTAAGCGCTCCGGATATATACTCCTTCGCTCTTTGAACCGACTCGATAAGTCCGTATCCCTTGGCAAGATTAGCCGCAATCGCACTGGACAAAGTGCATCCCGTACCATGTGTATTGGGATTATCTATCCTTTTTCCCTTAAACCACTTATACTCACCTTTTGCATACAGTAAATCGTTTGCATCGCTTACGCTATGACCACCTTTTAACAAAACCGCACAATTATAGGTGTCTCCGATTATCTTTGCAGCAGTGACCATATCGTCTTCACTTAGAATATCAATTCCCGCCAAAACCTGTGCTTCCGGGATATTCGGTGTTATGACGCTTGCCAAGGGGATAAGATACTCCTTAAGCGTATCAATCGCATCTTCTTCAATAAGCCTTGCCCCGCTTGTTGCTACCATAACCGTATCGACCACTATATTCTCCGCGTTATGGTATTTTAATCTTTCTGCTATGGTTTTAATCAGTTCTTTCGAAGCCACCATACCGATTTTCACCGCATCCGGCCTGATATCCTCGAATACGGCATCTATCTGTTCCCCGAGAAATTCGGGCGTTGTCTCAAAAACTGCTCTGACACCAGTTGTATTCTGTGCGGTTAACGCTGTCACGGCACTTGCGGCATATACCCCGTTTGCTGTCATTGTCTTAATATCCGCCTGAATACCGGCTCCGCCGCTTGAATCGCTGCCTGCGATTGTCAATGCTGTTTTCATTTTCTCTCCCCCGCCTTATTCTTACACGATATCAGTCCAAGCTCTACGGCTCGTATCTTTAATTCTTCTGCCGCCACCCTTGGCTCTTCCGCCTTCATAATTGCGGATACGACACAGATTCCCGCGATGGGGATTCCATGAAGAACATCTATATTTCCCTTATTAAGTCCGCCTATTGCATTAACAGGAATCGGAACCGCATTACAAATCTCTCTTAATGTATCTGTCGAAGTGAGTACCGTCTTAACCTTGGTAGTTGTTGGAAATATTGCTCCGACTCCAAGATAATCCGCACCCTGCTCATACACTTCCGTCGCCCACGGCACCGTCTTTGCAGTCGCTCCAACTATCTTATTATCCCCCATAATGCGTCGCGCTATATCTACCGGCATATCACTTGCTCCCACGTGTACGCCTTCCGCATCGATTGCAAGGGCGACATCCACACGATCGTCGATAATAAGCGGAACGTTATACCGCTTTGTTATGGCATGAACTTTATCTGCAAGGTCCATATATTCCCTTGTGCTTTTATTCTTTTCCCTAAGCTGAAGAAGTGTCGCCCCTCCGAGAAGCGCCTGCTCTACACGATATAGAAACTCCTCTTCCTCACAGTAGGTACTGTCTGTTATAAAATATAAACTCGGATCGAAATCCCTCATCTTCCCACCTCATACATATAAATAATCATTCAAGACAGGCTGCAGTCCTTCATCGGCGATATCCTTATACATCGTTTCAAGACTTCTGCCATCGTCAATTTCAAACTGCTCATCACCCATATCCGCATCGGCATCTTTTCCTGTGTACTTGCTTTCATGATCTCCGATACCTGTCGATACGCCGGCTGAGACTTTTGTCGCGGCAATCTTGACTATACCGTTACGAAACGCTGCGCTTTCCCGGGATGATACGGTTATTCCCACGTACGGCAGGAAAATTCTGTATGCACATAGTACCTGACAAAGCTGTCTTTCATGTACATCAAGCGGATTAATCTTGTCATTATTAATAATCGGACGTAACCTCGGACAGGAAAGAGACATCTCCGCATGCGGGTACTTCCTCTGCAAGTAATATACGTGCAATGCACTTGCAAGCGCATCTTTACGGAAATCCGAGAGCCCGAGAAGCGCCGAGAACGCAACCCCTCGCATTCCTCCCCTTAATGCACGCTCCTGCGCATCAAAACGATACGGCCACACTCTTTTATGCCCAAGAAGATGAAGCGTCTCATATTTATCGCTGTCGTAGGTCTCCTGGAATACCGTTACATAATCTGCGCCACATTCGTGAAGATACCTGTACTCATCGGTATTTACGGGATATATCTCCAGTCCGACCATGCGGAAATACTTGCGGGCCAGCTTACATGCTTCGCCGATATACTCAATATCACTCTTAGCCCTGCTTTCACCGGTAAGAATCAGAATCTCCTCCATACCGCTATCCGCGATAACCTTCATCTCTTTTTCTATCTGCTCATAGGTAAGCTTCATTCTCTTTATATGGTTATAGCAGTTGAAACCGCAGTATACGCAGTAGTTCTCGCAATAATTTGCTATATATAAAGGCGTGAATAAGTAAACCGTATTCCCAAAGTGCTTACTTGTCTCAAGCCTTGCGCGCTCTGCCATAAGCTCCAGAAACGGCTCCGCAGCCGGAGACAAAAGTGCCTTAAAATCCTCTATTGTGCAGGTATCATGTTGAAGCGCTGCCTTAACATCCGATGCCGTATATCTGTTATAGTCATAGGAATTCATCTGCTTAATTACGCTTTCGCATACATCGGATTCTATAATCTCCATGCCGGGCAGATACTCCATATGATTCTTACGCGATTTCGGATCATTCTCAAGTTCATGCTTTTTTAAAAGCGCTTCCTCGGAAAGAAATTCCGAATCCACAAAAAACCGGTTATCCATAATATCACCCCTAATCATGAAGGAATCCCGTTAACGGGTCCGATGCTGCCGCACCTCGTGTAAGCATCCTGCCAAGGCCCGCAAGATACGCTCTTCGACCTGCCTCAATGGCGCTTTTAAAGGCAGATGCCATCATCGGCAAATCCCCTGCAGTTGCAAGGGCGGTATTCGCCATAATGGCGGCCGCACCCATTTCCATGGCTTCACATGCCTGAGATGGTCTTCCTATTCCCGCATCTACGATAATCGGCAAATCTATCTCATCTATAAGAATCTGAATGAACTCTTTTGTCGCAAGTCCCTTATTGGAGCCGATCGGCGACGCAAGCGGCATAACAGAAGCCGCGCCCGCATTTGCAAGATCTCTTGCCACATTTAAATCGGGATACATGTACGGCAATACCACAAATCCCTCTTTTGCCAGAATCTCTGTAGCCTTCACCGTCTCTGCATTATCCGGAAGAAGATACTTTGAATCTCTCATTATCTCTACTTTAACGAAGTTTCCGCATCCCAGCTCTCTTGCAAGTCGCGCGATTCTGACTGCCTCTTCGGCATTTCTCGCCCCACTTGTATTAGGTAAAAGCGTAATCCCCTCCGGTATATAATCAAGTATGTTCTCCTGCTCCTTGGTATTGGCGCGGCGGACCGCAAGCGTAATTATTTCCGCTCCCGCATCCTTTATAGCTGCATCGATAAGCTTCATCGAATACTTACCGGAACCAAGAATAAATCGCGAATTAAACTCATGTCCGCCTATTACGAGTTTATCTTCTTTCATATCGTTTCCCCTTTCCCTATATCTCATATTTCCCAGCGATAATCCTGATTATCGCGTGTGCCTCATGGGCTGCGCATAGCATGACCCGGCTTGAAACAAGACCGATATTGTCATTTACGTCGCTTACTCCGTCTCCGCATAAGTAGAACCGCTTAGTCACCCTTCTGGTCTTAACCAGATTGGCACTGTCGAATCCCGCCATTCCGGAGCCGGCTACAAGATACTTATCAGGCATATTTTCAAGCACATAATTGGTAAGCATCGCTTTTGCCTCGGCTTTATCGAATGCCTCGCATACGATATCTGCTTCCCGTAAAAGTTCTTCCATATTGTCTTCCGTGACCCGTACGGTGTGGACGCAAAGCTCGGTATAAGGATTAATAAGCGTTAAGTTCTCCGATAACGCAGATGTCTTATATTCTCCGATTTGATCCATTCTGTACTGCTGCCGCTGCAAGTTGGAGATATCAACCCGATCAAAATCGATTAATATAAGCTTTCCTATACCTGCACGTGTAAGTGATACTGCGATATTTGATCCCAGTCCCCCAAGCCCGCATATGGCTACCGTTGCCGCGGATAATTTCTTCTGCACGTCTTCGCCATGCTTTTCGTTAAGAACTTTTATCCATTCCTCTTTCGTCGGTATCACATCAACCACCTCCTACAAAACTTACTACTTCCACGCTGTCGCAATCCTTAAGTACAGTCTTGTCATACAGCGCTTTTGGCACTATGTCTCCGTTTAACTCCACGGCAACTCTGTTCATATCATAACTTGTCGTTACGAGATACTCTTTAATAGTCATTCCGGATACATTTATTTCTTCACCGTTAATTCTTACCATGCTCTCACCTCCCGTCATCTACTGCTTTTTGCATAAAAAAAGGAAGCTGCCGATTTGGCAACTTCCTATTATCACACATTGTTCTTCCCATCTTATCGGGCATCCCTACGTTGGCATTATCCAAATCA
>JAILJL010000143.1 GCA_024694785.1 Lachnospiraceae bacterium | reverse complement strand
TCAAGTGAGAATACTATCTGAGTAATCTCGTCAGGCAGCTGGGCACGGGACACCCAACCGGCATCTCCTCCTTTCTGAGCCAGGTCATCGGTCGAGTACTGGCGTGCCAGGGACTGGAAAGACTCGCCATTCTTAAGTCTTCCGCCCGTGGCGATTGATGATACGTCCGTGGATTTCTTCCACGAGCACCTTGGGGTCGGTAATGCCCTCAGATATACGGGCTACGACTTCTTTGTAACTCTTGCCGTCAGTATTGGAAACTTAGGACTGCCACATCATTGATTGCTGAAATCGGAACAGATATGAGCCATTTCGAAACAGCCAACCACCTTGCATCGTGGAGCTTCTTGGTAGCAGCCGAAGTATTGCAGTTAAGCTCCGCGGTCTTGGCAGCAAGTTCTTTAAGCTCTTTAATAAGCTCTGCACCTTCTCTGGCGGTTGTGATAGCTTCGTTGGAAATCGCTTTCATGTCCTTGACATATTCTTTGGTCTCGGACAGATTAGTCTGAATATCCGCTGTTTTAATTGTCTGCTGCTTCCTTTAAGGAAGAGAAGGTCTCTTTATTCTGAGACTCAAGTGTCTTAACAATGACAACAGCCATAGCGCAGCAAAGAGCGGCATACAGAAACTGGGCTATTCCGTTACCGATCATAGTCTTGTCACCTTTGGCCTCATTAATAATCATGATGAGCATAGGAATAAGACCGACTATTGCGGCGATAGAGCCTCTGATTATCATTTTAAAGTCCATGAAGAATAATGTTACAATGCATATCGGGTAGAAAAGCGCATATATGTGCATCTGTGAGTAGCACAGAACTGTTATCATGAACATTGGAAGAAGCGAATACAGATAAAAGTGCATCTTATTGGTGTAACTTATCTGTGGTAACAATCTTGCAAGAAGGATTATTATATATGAAAGGATACATGAGCCGACCTTCAACCAAAGCAGTTTGTTATCGGGAACAATAAATGTTACTATAAGTGTAATTGTTGTGATGGCCAGCGTCATGAAAAAGCAAAGTGCATTTTTGACCGCGAGGTGACGTTCTTCCTGTGACATAGGGATTCCTACTTGTGATTAACTATTGAATACTAAGATCTGATATTAAAATGACGAACCTAATATAAAAATTATTATACAACACATAGGAAATAACCGATAGATAAAAAATTAATTAATGGAACTTTTTGAAGATAAAATTTGGGATACATCGTTATAGTTAATGAAAGTGCCAAGGGGAGGTGAGTAAAATAGATTCTAATGAAATAATATCGCGACTTATAAAAGAATACCAGAATCTTATTTTCTCAATATGCCTCCGCCACGTCGGCGATTACTTTATCGCAGAGGACCTTACCCAGGAAACTTTTATATCGGCGTACATACATCTTGCTACTTTCGACGGGGAGAATGAAAAAGCCTATCTTGCAAGAATAGCGAGCAATAAGTGTATCGATTATCTAAGAAGCGCGGGTCGACGGATGATTGCTACACCGGAGGAGGAGATGCCGGAGGAAAGTTCGGAGCGCGACGAAATTGTTAATTCGGTAGTGAATAAAGAAATATTGGCCAATCTTGAAGAAGTAGTCGATAACCTGCCGCCACCGTACCGCGAGGTGGCGCGGTTATACTTCGTAGAGGATAAAAGCGCAAAAGAAATTGCTTTTGAAACGGGAACACCGCTTAAGACGGTGCAGACCAGAATCTATCGCGCGAGAGATCTTGTCAAGCAGAAGATACGGAAGGAGGACCTTATATGAGACTTGATTATTTAACGGATGAAGAATTAAGTAAGATGATTGAGGATATAGAAGCAAATGATCTGGTTACGGCCCCTCCTGATCTTAAGGATAATATTCTTCTTCGGCTAACCCGGGAGCATGGGGAGGAACCCGACATCCCGAAGAAGATGAAGGATAGAAGGACGTTAAGCTTTACCGCATACTCCATAAGAGTTGCGATTGCCGTTGCTGCAGCGATAGCCATACTTATACTTGTACCGGCGGGAGACAGGAAGATGCCGCAGATTGACAGAGGTAAGGTTACCGCAGAGATAGAAATCATGCCTAAGGAAGGCATCTTACATATATTAGGATCATCAAATAAAATGTTTAATAACGAGACTTACTTTTTAAGAGATTTAGTAGGAGGATTGAGTAATGAAAAAGACGAAGAGAAATAAGTTTTTAACCTTTCTGTTTTCTTTGCTTCCGGGCGGAGCAGAGATGTATATGGGATTCATGAAAATGGGAGCAAGTTTACTTTCCATATTCTTATTGGGATTCTTATTTATAATCTATATGCAGCTTGAAGATGTGTTCATAGTTGTTGAGTTACTTATCTGGATTGTCGGATTCTTCCATGCAAGAAATATGGCCAAGCTTACCCAGGAAGAACTTGAAGCGGTTGAAGACAAGGCAATCTGGGAAGACCTGCTTGGAGTTGAAGGTATTAAGATCAGTAATTCCAAACTTTCTAAGTTAGCTGGTGGTATATTGGTCGCAGCGGGAGGTTTTGCACTTTGGGATCGACTTGACTGGTATGTGGCGCAATTCGCAGAGACATTTATCGGTGGCTGGGCAGAACAGCTTGTATATAGTTTGCCGCGTATTGCGGTGGCAATTGCACTAATTGTTATTGGAGTAGTACTTATAAAAGGAAAGAAGGCGAGAATCGATGGATGCGGTAATGACTCGGAAAAGAACGCATAGAGTTGGCGTGATAACCGCGGGTATATCACTTGTGGGATTCGGAATTGTATTTCTTTTACAGCAGTTCATGTCTCTTGATTTCGTATTTATCATCAAGTTCTGGCCGCTTATTCTTATAAGTCTTGGCGTTGAAGTTATTGTATCAAGCTTCATGGAAGAAGGTACATATAAGTATGATAAGGGTGCGATTGCCATTATCATCCTTATGATGGGATTCGCTTTCTTAATGGCAGGTGTAACCGAGGTTATGCGCTATATTCCGGATATAGCAAATCATATCTAGTGCGTTGGAATTATCGGAGAAAATGTGCTATTATATTAGGAAATTGAAATTCTTTGGGAGCGGCACATGATTAATCCGGTTAAGAATAAGCGAAGCAGAAGTGCTTTTCGCGTTATTATACTTGGTTTTCTTATATTGATCATGGTCGGAAGCATATTACTTATGCTTCCGATTTCTTCACGTGACCGGGTAATGACTTCATTCCCGGACGCTTTATTTACGGCTGTGTCCGCAACCTGCGTTACGGGACTTGTGGTTAAGGATACGGCGACATATTGGTCCACTTTCGGACAGATTATAATCCTTATAATGATTCAGATAGGCGGAATGGGTGTTATAACCATAGGACTTATGATTCTTCGCGCATCAGGCAGAAAGATTGGACTAATGCAGCGGGAGGTTATGCAGGAATCCGTTGCGGCGCATAATATAAGCGGAATGGTTAAGCTCGCCTCATTTATAATTAAGGGTTCGCTTCTTATAGAGGGAATCGGTGCGATGGCCCTGATGCCCGTGTTTTTTAAGGAATATAAATCTTTGAAGGCAATAGGCTATTCCATCTTTCATTCTATCTCGGCATTCTGCAACGCAGGCTTTGACCTTATGGGAGAAAAGGGTAAGTTTTCTTCCCTTACGTCATATAGCGCAAATACCTATCTTAATATAGTAATAATGCTTCTTATAGTAATCGGCGGAATCGGCTTTCTTACCTGGAGCGATGTAATAGTTCATGGATTTCATATTAAAAAGTATGCATTGCAAAGCAAGATAGTGCTTTTAACTTCTCTGGTGCTTATTACTATACCGGCAATTTACTTTATATTCGGTGAATATGGTAATCTTCCCATAAAAGAGCGACTTGTAAGTGCTTTCTTCCAGTCGGTAACGGCAAGAACGGCAGGATTCAATACACAGGACTTATCTGCAATGAGCGAGCCGGGAACCGCGGTAATGCTCTTTCTTATGATGATAGGCGGATCCTCGGGTTCTACTGCGGGAGGTATGAAGACTACGACTTTGGCGGTTTTATTCCTTGCTGCAATATCGGTATTTGCCCGTAAAAAGGAAGTTCCGTGCTTTAAGCGGCGAATTGCAGAGGACACGATTAGAACCGCGAGCGCGATATTATTTATGTATTTCTCGCTAAGTTTTATTGTCGGAATAATAATAAGCAAGGTCGAAGGCTTTCCGCTTCTTGTAGGCTTATTTGAATCGGTTTCCGCAATCGCTACCGTTGGTCTTACGATGGGAATAACGACAAGTCTTTCGTTAATATCAAGGATACTTCTTATGGGACTTATGTTCTTCGGACGTGTGGGCGGACTTACACTTATCTATGCCGCTGTATCTTCAGAAGACAGTAATGCAAAGTATCCGCTTGAGAAAATTGCTGTGGGGTAGGTGAATTATATGAAAACAGTACTTGTTATAGGAGCAGGCGAATTTGGAAATCATCTTGCGAAGCATTTAAGTGAACTTAAGTGTGAAGTAATGGTTGTGGATATTGATGAAAAGCGCATTAACGACATATTGCCGTATGTGACCAATGCATTAATAGGCGATGCAACGAGTGAGGATTTCCTTAAGACGCTCGGTGTGGGTAATTACGATATCTGCTTTGTTACGCTCGGAAACAGATTTCAAGAGTCACTTGAGGCAACATCACTTCTTAAGGAACTTGGCGCTAAGAAGGTAATATCCCGCGCAACTAATGATACACAGATGAAATTCCTTCTTCGTAACGGAGCCGATGAAGCTATGTACCCAGAGAAGCAGATGGCTTTTCGTGTGGCAACAAGATTTGCATCGGATAATATATTGGATTTCGTGCAGCTGGACCGAGATCACCTGATATATGAATTAAAGGTACCGGAGGAATGGTTTGGTAAGACTTTGCAGCAGATAGATGTCCGCAGAAGATATAGTATCAATATTCTTACTGTTAAGAGAAACGAACGGGTTATTATGCCTGCTGCGGATACGGAATTTAAGGAAGGAGATATAGTGCTTGCAATAGGCGATATCAACGACCTTAAGAAGTGCTTTAAATTGTAATTAATAAGGAGGTTTATGGGATGTTAATGATGACAGTTATAAGTGACAAGATTACATCGAAGTTAAATGAAGGTGTTATTAAGGATTGGCTCGATAATGTGCTTCCGGGTGTTCTTTCCTTCTTCTGGGCGGTAATTCTTGCGTTACTCGTATTCTTTCTTGGAAGAAAGATTATAACCTGGATAATCAAGCTCATAGAAAAAGCTATGAGACGCCACAGATTGGAAGAAGGCGTGGTGCAGTTTACGGGATCGCTCCTTACTATAGCAATGTATGTGGGACTGGGTCTTGCAATTCTTAATTTCTTCGGGGTTGCGCCGACATCACTTGCGGCAGCAGTTGCAACGGTAGGACTTACTGCAGGACTTGCGCTGCAAGGTGCGCTTTCGAACTTCGCAGGCGGAGTATTGATACTTTTGCTTCATCCATTCAGAATCGGCGACTATATTATAGAAGACGGCCATAAGAACGAAGGAACCGTAACAGAGATTTCAATCTTTTATACAAAGCTTGCGACCGTGGATAACAAGATCGTAATTATTCCGAACGGTGCATTATCCAACGCATCGCTTACGAATGTTACAAAGAGTAACCGCCGTCAGATGGACCTCGTATTCGCAATAAGCTATGATTCCGATATTAAGACTGCCAAGGAAGTATTAAGTAAGCTTGCGGAAGAAGAGTCAAGACGTATAGAGGGCACGGCGATAAGTGTATTTGTAAAAGAGCTTGCAGAAAGCTCTGTTAATATAGGTTTGCGATTCTTTGTGCCTACAAGTGAATACTGGGCAGTTCGGTTCGATACTCTTGAAAAAGCTAAATATGCGCTTGAAGAAGCAGGAGTT
>JAILJL010000058.1 GCA_024694785.1 Lachnospiraceae bacterium | reverse complement strand
CGTAGTATGTTATTTAATTATTAGGAATAGATATGACCAAAAAAGAGAGAGCTGCAATAATAATTGAACGAATGAATGAGAAGTATGGCACTGACAAGACCGTGTATCTTAATCATGACAATGCGTGGCAGTTACTTATTGCAGTCATAATGTCAGCCCAGTGTACGGATAAGCGTGTGAATATGGTGACAAAGGAGCTTTTTAAGAAGTATCCTACGTTGGAAAGCTTTACATACGCGGAATTAAAGGAGCTTGAGGAGGATATTCATTCCACCGGATTCTATCATAATAAGGCAGTCAACATAATTGCCTGTGCGAAGAAGCTTATGGAAGAATATGATGGCAAAGTGCCATCGGACCTTGATGCATTATTGTCGCTTCCGGGAGTGGGCAGAAAAACCGCGAACGTAATTCGCGGTAATATATATGATATAGAATCAATAGTTGTGGATACTCATGTTAAGCGAATCTCGAGAAAGTGGGGATTTACGGACAATGAGGATCCGACCAAGATAGAATTCGATCTTATGAAATTGCTTCCGAAGGAAGCATGGATACTCTATAATATCCATGTCATTGCACTTGGAAGGTCTATTTGTAAGGCACAAAGCCCGGATTGCGGGAATTGTTACTTAAACGACATATGTCCTTCTTATAATAAATAAAATTGTAACCAATTATGTATGGACTAAATCGGAAAGCTTTAGTATAATAGTTTGTTTGGAGAGAGAGTTTAATGAAGAGGCGATATTTTTAAGATCGTCAATTTTGGAACTCTCGTTATTATTAAGATATATAGTGGCAAGAGTCACGTAACTCTCGGTAATATCCGTATGGATTCCCACGGCGTATTCAAGGAATTTCTTTGAAGTTGCAATGTCGCCGGAATCAAAGCAGGTTTTGCCGAGTGAGTTAAGAATCTTGCAAAGTGATGTGAAATTATCGTCACAGGCACTTAAGCTTGTTATATTGGCAGTACCGTATTTGAGCTTCAAGTCGGTATTGCTTATGCCTGTGAGATTCAGGATTTTTTCATCCTTAAGTTCGCGAAGCTTCAATAAAAGCTCGGAAACCGCAGGGTCATCGCTTGTCAAATCGAGTAAGGATTCGTCGATCTTTATGTAATTAAGGGTTGAGAGATCCGTCTTTTTCACGGAGTTGGCTTCGGATTCTTTGTTAAAGAAATCGTCGCGCTTTTTCTTATCAAGGCGGGCGGATCTTGCACGAAGAAGGCCGACTATACCGAATATAATGAGAATATACGGAAGAATCATATTAGGTAAATGTGGCATAATAAACTTCCTTTACTAAATAATCTGGGGGTATAACATGAATCAGAAAAGAAGACAGCGAATCGCGCTTGTAGTAGTAATAATACTTGTGATATCAATGGTATTGCCGCTTCTTGTGGCCATGCTTTAATTATAATGTAAATGTTTTATTATTTACTGTCAATGTATTTAATTATAGAAAGTGGGTTAAGAAATGAGTAAGAAAGTAAAGATTATACTCGGAATCATGACGCTTGCCGTAGCCATACTTGCAGGAAACAGGGTAGTGGGTACCCATGCCGCAAGCGGTGCAACAATATATGAAGGAGTATTTATCGGTAAGACTGATGTAAGCGGAATGACGCTTCTTGAAGCGGAAGATGCCGCGAAAGCAATCGCCGATACGATACTTACAACTCCGATAACACTTAATTGCGAGGGTAAGACTGTTGAAGTTATGCCTGAAGTTATCGGTCTTACATGGCTTAATAAGGATGTTGCCGATGAAGCTATAGAGCTTGGAAGATGCGGTAATCTTATTAAGAGATATAAGGATCAGAAGGATTTAAAGGAAAGCTCGGTAGAGTTCAAGCTTATATTCGCTGTGGATGAGGAACTTTTACGCACATTCCTTACCGAGAAAGAGAAGAAATTCAATGTTGAAGCAATAGATAATGGTCTTACTTTCGATGGTAGCAATTTTACTTTCGTTGAGGGACAGGCCGGAGTTGCACTTGTTATCGAAGATTCCATAGGCGAGATTACAGGTCTTTATGAAGAGGGAATCTTAGAGCCTGTGACTGAGATCAAGCTTGTAAGCGAGATTGACGAGCCTAGAGGAACCAGAGAAGAACTCTCAAGAATCAAGGATGTACTTGCATCATTCCATACGGATTATTCTTCGTCGGCAGCAGGAAGATGTGCAAACGTAGCGAATGCAACATCTCTTATAAATGGTACGGTTGTATATCCGGGTGAGGTTTTCTCCGTACATGATACTATTTCACCAATTACAATCGAGAATGGTTATGAAATGGCCGGTGCATATGAGAACGGAACTGTTGTAGAGGCTGTAGGTGGTGGCGTATGCCAGGTTTCTTCGACACTTTACAACACTGTTATAAGAGCAGAGCTTGAAGTTGTTGAGCGTTCACCTCATTCTATGATCGTAACTTATGTGCAGCCTTCTCAGGATGCGGCTATTGCAGGTGATTATAAGGATTTCAAGTTCAGAAATAATTCAGATGCCCCGATTTATATACAGGGTTATACAAGAAATAAGCAGTGCTACTTCGTGATCTACGGTGAAGAGACACGTGACCCGAACAGAAAGGTTACTTTTGAAAGCGAGATTGAGTCCGAAGAGCATCCTGATCCTGTATTTAATACCGTTAATGAGCCGATAGGTTATGTTAACAAGGTTCAGGGCGTACATACAGGTTATAAGTGCGTTCTTTATAAGGTTGTAACAATTAACGGTAAGCAGATAAGCAGAGAAGTATTTAATAGAAGTAAATATAAGCCGTCTGCTGCAATTTACGAGATCGGTATCAAGTCGGATTATCCTGAGGCTATTAAAGCTATAAAGGAAGCCATTGCGTCCGGAGATATCGAGAAGATTAAGGCAGCAGCAGGCTACTGGAGTGATGAAGCCATCAAGAAGCGTCAGAATCCGGATCCGGAACCGGGTGATGATGAAGGCGATGACGACGATGAGGAGTAGATATATTATATGAAGATCGGTAAAGTACCGGAGAACGTTCTTAAGCGCTCAGTACTTGGACAAATAGGACGACGCCGCGAGGAAGTAATGCTTTCCGCGGCTGTCGGTGAAGATTGCACTGCCTTGTCTCTTTCGGGAGATGAGGTATTTGTCATGTCTACGGATCCCATTACGGGAACGGTACATGACATAGGTAAGCTGGCAGCACGCATTACGGCCAATGACCTTGCATCAGCAGGTGCAGAGCCTGTCGGTATCATGATAACCATGCTTTTGCCGGAAGAAGTTACGGAAGAAGACTTAAAGGGAATTATGGCTGATATCGAAGCCGAATGTAAGGCTTTGAATATGGAAATCTTAGGTGGACATACAGAGATAACAAAGGCTGTCAATCAGGTGCTTATATCCGTTACGGGAGTCGGTAAGGCTGATAAGAATAATATAATTAAGACTTCGGGCGCACGTCCCGGTATGGATATTTTACTTACCAAGTGGATAGGACTTGAAGGTACGTCAATTATAGCTAAGGAAAAGCGCGAAGAATTACTTACACGCTTTTCTGCGAAGATGATAGATGACGCTGCAGAGTTTGATAAGTATATAAGCGTTGTGGAAGATGCAAAGATTGCCGTTAAATATGGTGTATCCGCAATGCATGATGTGACCGAAGGCGGAATATTCGGCGCTTTGTGGGAAATGGGCGAAGCTTCGGATGTTGGATTAAATATAGATGTGAAGAGTATTCCGGTTAAGCAGGAGACGGTTGAGATATGCGAATTCTTTGGAATAAGTCCTTATGAGCTTATATCGTCAGGTTCGATGCTTATGGCTGCGCGTGATGGCGTGGGTCTTGTCATGGAATTAAAGCGTAATGGTATAGAGGCAACAGTTATAGGTAAGGCTACGCGCGGCAATGACAGACTTTTGCTTAACGGTGAGGAGAAAAGATTCCTAGAGCCGCCTAAGTCGGATGAGTTATATAAGGTGGTAGGAAAATGATCAACATAGTTTTGCTTGAGCCGGAGATTCCTTTTAATACGGGTGCTATCGGAAGAACCTGCGTAGCAACGGGATGCAGATTACACCTGATAGAGCCTATGGGATTCTCTATAGATGAAAAGCAGGTAAAGCGTGCAGGCCTTGATTATTGGCCGCGCCTTGATGTAACGAAATATGACTGTTATGAGGATTTTCTTAAGAAGAATCCTGATATCAAGATGTATTATGCTACGACAAAGGGTAAAAATATATATGCGGATGTGGAATTCCCGGATGGTGCTTATGTAATGTTCGGTAAGGAAAGTGCGGGTATTCCGGAATCCATTCTGGCGCATCATAAGGAGGAGTGTATTCGTATTCCTATGATGGGGCAGGAGAGATCGCTTAATTTATCCAATTCTGTTGCGGTTATTGCGTATGAGGCGCTTCGGCAGCAGGGGTTCGTCGGTATGAATACAGAGGGACATCTTACTAAGTTTGAGGATTATATAGAGTAATATATATATGTATAACGGACGAAAATGACATATTTCGAAGGTCGTCAAGAGATAATAGTTTGGAGAAACGAATGAGCATTATTAAGGCACTGAAACTTACACATGAATATATACATCGTGATGACGAGGGTAACGTTGACAGTATCGAGACTGCTCTTGACGGAGTCGATCTTGATATTGCAGAGGGCGATTTTATCGCAATCTTAGGTCATAACGGTTCGGGCAAGTCTACTCTTGCGAAGCACATGAATGTTATCCTGTCGCCCTCTGACGGAACGATGTGGGTTGACGGCAAGGATACCAAGGATGAGGATAAGCTGTGGGAGATCAGACAGACTGCGGGTATGGTATTCCAGAATCCGGATAACCAGATAATTGCGGGAATCGTTGAAGAGGATGTCGGATTCGGTCCTGAGAATATCGGTGTTCCTACATCGGAGATATGGACAAGGGTCGATAACGCTCTTGCTGCTGTACATATGGAGAAATACCGTAATCATTCGCCGAATAAATTATCAGGCGGCCAGAAGCAGCGTGTCGCAATTGCAGGCGTAATTGCCATGAGACCGAAGTGCATTATATTGGATGAGCCTACTGCAATGCTTGATCCTGTGGGCCGTCAGGAAGTTATAGAGACGATTACGGAATTAAATAAAAAAGAAGGCGTAACGGTAATCTTAATTACACATTACATGGAAGAAGTGGTTAATGCGGATAAAGTATTCGTTATGGATCACGGCAAGATTGTAATGCAGGGTACGCCGCGAGAGATTTTCTCGGATATCAAGACATTAAAGGAGCATCACCTGGATGTTCCGCAGGTTACTTTACTTGCACATGAGCTTAAAGAGGCCGGACTTAATATACCGGATGGTGTTCTTACGGAAGAGGAGCTTTTACATATATTATGTCAATTATCGTAAATCACGTCGATTTCGTATACAGCGAAGGAACCAACACTTCGCAGCATGCGCTAAAGGACGTTAACTTACAAATTAAAGATGGTGAATTCTTAGGAATTATCGGACATACGGGTTCGGGTAAGTCTACGCTTATACAGCACCTTAACGGATTGTTAAAGCCTGCATCGGGCGAGATTTATTATAACGGCCGCGACATTAACGATAAGGATTTTTCGAGAAAAGAGCTCCGTTCCAAGGTAGGACTGGTATTCCAGTATCCGGAATATCAGCTTTTTGAGACGACGATATTCGAAGATGTGTGCTTTGGACCGAAGAATCAGGGATTGGCGCCAAAGGATGCCGGATTGCGGGCTTTTGAAGCATTAAGAAATGTTAAGCTTCCGAAAGAGCTTTATTATCAGTCGCCGTTTGAATTATCGGGTGGACAGAAGCGCCGTGTTGCGATTGCAGGCGTGCTTGCCATGAAGCCGGAAGTGCTTATACTGGATGAACCTACGGCGGGACTCGATCCGCAGGGACGTGACGAGATATTGGAAGAACTTGCGAGACTCCACAGAGAGCAGAATATGACCATTATTTTAGTGTCGCATTCGATGGAAGATGTTGCGAAGTATGTCGACAGGCTTATAGTTATGGATGACGGCCGCGTGGCATATGACGGAACTCCGCGTGAAGTATTCAAGCATTACGAAGAACTTAAGAAGATGGGGCTTTCGGCACCGCAGGTTACATATCTTATGCATGACCTTAAGAAGAGAGGTTTTGATGTGGATGAAGATGCAACTACGGTTGCGGAAGCGAGAGATACGATATTAGCGTACTTAGGAAAGTCGAGGTAGGAACTTTTGTTACGAGATATTACCATTGGACAGTATTATCAGGCTGATTCCGTAATTCATGAGCTTGACCCGAGAGTTAAGCTGCTTGGAACTTTTGCCTATGTAATATCTGTCTTTATATTCAGGAATATACCCGGATTCGTGCTTATGACGCTTTTTATAGGCTTATGTATCAAGCTTTCAAAAGTGCCTTTTAAGTATATGGTTAAAGGACTTAAGGCTATTGTTTTTATTCTCCTTTTAACCGGAGTTGTTAATCTCTTTCTTACGCCGGGTGCACCTGTTTTTGAGTGGAAGTTCATCGCTATTTCAAAGCAGGGTATATATAATACAATTTACATGATGACAAGACTTACGTATCTTGTTATAGGTACAAGTCTCATGACGCTTACGACAACGCCGACGCGTCTTACGGACGGAATGGAGACGGGACTTGGCTTTTTGAATAAGTTTAAGGTGCCGGTTCATGAAATTGCGATGATGATGTCAATCGCTTTAAGATTCATCCCGATTCTTATCGAAGAGACAGATAAGATTATGAAGGCGCAGATGGCACGAGGAGCTGATTTTGAGTCTGGCAATATCATAAAAAAGGCCAAGAGCATGGTGCCGCTACTTGTACCATTGTTCGTATCGGCTTGGCGCCGTGCCGGGGATCTTGCAATGGCAATGGAAGCAAGATGTTATAACGGCGGTGAGGGAAGAACGAGAATGAAGCCTTTAAGATATTGCAGGACCGATTATATTGCATATCTTATCATGCTTATATATATGGCATTGATGATAGTTTTGAGAGTTATATTTTAGGTGACTATATTGAGAAGGATCAAACTTATCGTATCGTATGACGGTACGAATTATTCGGGATTCCAGATTCAGCCGAATGCGGTTACCATAGAAGAAGAGCTTAATAAAGCGCTGACAGATCTTTGCGGCGAAGAAGTTAAGGTAATCGGTGCGAGCAGAACTGATGCGGGAGTACATGCGCTTATGAATGTTGCGGTTTTTGATACAAATATGCGCATGGCTGCAGATAAGTTTGCATATGCCCTTAATCAGCGTCTGCCTTCCGATATAATAATTCAGGATTCATGCGAGGTTCCGGAAGACTTTCATCCGCGATATGCTTCGTCAATTAAGACATACGAGTATAGAATACTGAATCGTAAGTTTCCGGATCCGATTTTAAAGAATTTTACATATCCTTATTACTATGAGCTTGATGTGGACGCAATGAATGAGGCAGCAAAGTGTTTCATCGGTGAACATGATTTTACGAGCTTTTCTGCGGTAAAAGCGCAGGTAACCACCAGGGTACGAATGATATACGACTGCTCGGTAACGCGTGACGGGGATTTAATTACCTTACGCATTACCGGTAACGGATTCTTATATAACATGGTGCGCATCATTGCAGGTACGCTTCTTAAGGTGGGGTCACATGATATATCACCTTCTGACATTCCCGTGATCTTAGATGCTCGTGACCGTGAGGCAGCAGGACCTACTGCTCCGCCTCAGGGCCTTGTATTGATTTCGCTTGAATATATATAGTTCAGGCGAGAAAAGTATAAAAAATTATTGACACACCAGGA